>CANNNH010000193.1 GCA_947505915.1 Comamonadaceae bacterium | reverse complement strand
CCGAAGCATTGCCAGAGGAGCGGGACTTGAAAAATGCCATGTCAGTCAGGTGGGCTTTGGGCAGAAAGGCGGCCCGCTATGCCGTGCTGTAACACACCGCCAACGGTCAAGAAAGAACCAAAGACCATAATTCTATCAGTGGGGTTTGCATCGGCCATGGCTTGAGCCAAGGCGGCAACAGGGTCAGCAAAGGTTTGGGCAGATTGGCCTTGGCGCGGCGCACCAGTTTGCCAAAGCGAGTGCAGCTGCTTGGCAGTGGCCGCACGTGGCGAAGGCAGTTCACAAAAATACCAATGCTCCACCAAAGGCTGCAAGCGTTGCACCATGGCTTGCAGGTCTTTATCCGCCATGGCACCCATCACCGCGCGGGTGACCGCAAAGTAACCCATGGCATCAAGGTTATGCGCCAAGGCCGCCACCGAATGGGGGTTGTGCGCCACATCAAGCACCACCGCAGGCTGACCTGGCAGCATTTGAAACCGCCCAGACCACTCCACCCGCGACAATCCCAAACGAATGGCTTGTGCGGTGACGGGTAAATGGTCTTTCATGGCGTGTAAGGCTGCCAGCACACCGGCAGCATTGACCAATTGGTTCACGCCCCTTAAGGCTGGATAGGCCAAGCCAGCCCAAGTGCGTCCTGCGCCTTGCCAGCGCCACTGTTGCTGGTCGCCCGAAAAATGGAAATCGCTGCCCGATTGCCACAGCATGGCACCCACCTTCGCTGCGTATAGCGCCACGCTGGCAGGTGGATGCGGGTCGCTGACGATGACAGGCTTGCCGCTGCGCATGATGCCGGCTTTTTCACGGCCTATGCTTTCGCGGTCGCTACCCAGCCATTCGGTGTGGTCGATGTCGATGCTGGTGATGATGGCGCAATCTGTGTCAATCAGATTCACCGCATCCAAGCGGCCGCCCAAGCCCACCTCCAAAATGACCACATCCAAATTGGCGCTGGCCAAACAACTGAAGATGGCCAATGCGGTGAACTCGAAATAACTCAAGGTGATATCGCCACGCATGGCTTCAACTTTGGCGAAATACTCGGTCAAAACGGACGATGCCACTGCTTGCCCATTAAGTTTGCAGCGCTCCTCGAAAAACACCAAATGCGGCGAGGTGAACATTCCCGTGCGGTAACCGGCTTCGCGCAAGATGGATTCGAGCATGGCGCAGGTCGAGCCTTTGCCATTGGTACCGGCCACGGTAAGCACAGGGCAGGCAAATTGCAAGCCCATTTTCTTGGCAACCGCAGCCACTCTTTCCAAGCCCATATCGATGTTTTGCGGGTGTAGCCGCTCACAATGGGACAACCATTCCTGAAGATTCATACGGTCATTGTCTCTGAAGTTTGGCAAGCTAAAATTGACTTGAAGTCAACCACTTCACTTACCAAAACGTTGACTGAGCAGATTAATTTGATTGGAGAACCCATGACACGTTTCATCACCTCTGTTTTAGTTTGTGTTGCCACTTTCAGCGCCGCCGTCGGTGCACAGGAAGTCGGTCGCGTAATTTCCACCATGCCCATCATCCAGCAGGTGGCAGTCCCCCGTCAGGTCTGTACCCAGCAACAAGTGGCAACTCAGCCCCGCAAATCTGGCGCTGGTTCTGCCATGGGCGCCATCGCCGGCGGTGTGGTGGGCAACGCCATCGGCAAAGGGGAAGGCAATGCCTTGGCCACAGCAATCGGGCTCATTGGTGGCGCCATCTTGGGCGACAAAATCGAAGGTTCGCCCCCTGCCGAAGTACACAATGTGCAAAGCTGCACCACCCAAAACTTTTATGAAAACCGCACCGTGGCCTACAACGTGGTTTACGAGTTCAACGGCAAGCAATACAACGTGCAAATGCCCCAAGACCCAGGTCCTACTGTGCGCTTGCAAGTCACCCCGATGATTTCTTCCACCCAGTCTGCCCCCCCCAGCGTCCCCTACCCCGCGCAAAACGCCATCCCTCCCGTTGGGTCGGCGCCGCAAAGCTTTTGATAGGCACCCCCACTCCCACAACCGCCTTAGTAGGCGGTTTTTTTTTGCGGTGTCCTAGAATCATGGCTTTGCTTTCATACAACCGACACCATGCCCACCAAACGGCCTTCCCCCAGCAAATCCACTTCCCCCCAACGTGTTGTCCTCGCCTACTCGGGCGGTTTGGACACCTCCATCATTCTCAAATGGTTGCAAGACGAGTACCACTGCGAAGTGGTCACCTTCACCGCAGACATCGGCCAAGGTGAAGAAATTGAACCCGCTCGCGCCAAAGCCATCAAGATGGGCATCAAGCCCAGCAACATCTTCATTGAAGACCTGCGCGAAGAGTTTGTGCGTGACTTTGTGTTCCCCATGTTCCGCGCCAATGCGCTGTACGAGGGTGAATACCTGCTGGGTACCTCCATCGCCCGCCCCCTGATTGCCAAGCGTTTGGTGGAAATTGCCCGCAAAACCAAGGCCGACGCCATCAGCCACGGTGCCACCGGCAAGGGCAATGACCAAGTGCGCTTCGAGTTGGGTGCTTATGCTTTGATGCCCAATGTGAAGATCATTGCGCCTTGGCGAGAGTGGGATTTGCTCTCGCGTGAAAAGCTCATGCGCTACGCCGACCAACATGGGATCCCTGTGGACGGTGCCAAGCGCAAAGGCCCAGCGCCCTACTCCATGGACGCCAACCTGCTGCACATCAGCTACGAGGGCGGTATTTTGGAAGACCCCAATTACGCGCCCGAGGACAGCATGTGGCGCTTGACGGTCAGTCCAGAAAAAGCACCAAATAAACCGCAAGTCATTGAACTGACCTACAAACACGGCGACGTGGTGGCGATTGACGGTGTGCGCATGAGCCCCGCCAAGGTGCTGACCCACTTGAACACCTTGGGTGGCAAGCACGGCATTGGCCGCTTGGACAAAGTGGAAAATCGCTACGTGGGCATGAAGAGCCGTGGTTGCTACGAAACACCAGGCGGCACGATTTTGCTATCCGGTCACCGCGCCATCGAGTCCATCACCTTGGACCGTGAAGTTTTGTCTTTGAAAGAAGACCTGATGCCGCGTTACGCAAGACTGGTTTACAACGGCTATTGGTTCAGCCCCGAGCGTGAATTGCTGCAAGGCCTGATCGACGCATCGCAAGCCACCGCCAACGGCAAGGTGCGCTTGAAGCTCTACAAAGGCACCATCATGTGCGTGGGCCGCGAGAGCAAAACCGACAGCCTGTTTGACACCCGCATCGCCACCTTTGACGACGACGGCGGCGCTTACAACCAAGCCGACGCTGGTGGGTTCATCAAGCTCAATGCTTTGCGTCTTCGCATCGCTGCCAACCTGAAAAACGAGCGTGCGGCCAAAGCCACGCCTGCACGCAAAGCCACTTCGAAAAAGAAAGCCTGACCATGGTGACCGAACAACTCCAAGGCGCAAGCGTCGCCACCAAAGCCAATGTGTTTTTCGATGGCAAGTGCGTCAGCCACACGGTAACACTGGCCAATGGCGAGAAAAAATCGGTGGGTGTGGTGCTGGCCGCCACCCTCACCTTCAACACCGCCGCCGCTGAAATCATGGAATGCGTAGCGGGGTCTTGCGAATACAAAGTAGCCGGCAGCAATGAATGGAAAACCTCGGGGCCAAGCAGCCAGTTTTCAGTGCCAGCCAACTCGTCGTTTGACATCAAGGTGGCAGAGGCTTACCACTACATCTGCCATTTCGGCTGATTGCTTCGCTGCGCTCGCAATGACGAGAAAAGCGCTCGCAATGACGTCACTGCGAGGAGCGTAGCGACGCGGCAGTCAAGCCAGTAAACGGGCTTTGGCTGTTGCGTATTCGGCCTTGAGTTGGTCAATAAATGCCGCAGTGCTTTGAATCTTGTTGACAGAACCAATGCCCTGACCGCAACCCCAAATGTCTTTCCACGCTTTGGACTTATCGCCACCAAAGTCCATCTTGCTGGGGTCGCTCTCGGGCAGGTGCTCGGGGTCCATACCCGCGTTGCGGATGGAAGGCGCCAAATAGTTGCCATGCACACCTGTGAACAAGTTGCTGTAGACGATGTCGTCTGAGTTGCTGTCCACAATGCTTTGTTTGTACTCTTGGGCAGCACGTGCTTCTTCGGTGGCAATAAAGGCAGAGCCGATGTAGGCGAAGTCTGCGCCCATAGCCAAAGCGGCAAGAATGGCACTGCCACTGGCGATGGAGCCACTCAGGGCCAAGGGGCCATCAAACCACTGGCGAATTTCTTGCACCAAGGCAAACGGGCTTTTCACCCCTGCATGGCCACCCGCGCCAGCAGCGACAGCCACCAAACCATCCGCGCCTTTTTCAATCGCTTTGTGGGCAAACTTGTTGTTGATGATGT
>CANNNH010000192.1 GCA_947505915.1 Comamonadaceae bacterium | reverse complement strand
TTGTTGTTGATCGTACGTAAGCAGGATGATTTTTCAAACAAGCAAGAAATCCTAGACTTTCTGTCCGAGCGAGTGGCCAAGTGGTGGGTACCAGATGACATCGTCTTCGTCGCCAGTTTGCCAGTAGGTGGAACAGGTAAAGTGCAAAAGGCTGAACTGCGTATTCAATATGGCAGCATCTTTTCCGAATAATTGGTTCACTATTTTTCAAAGGCGGCAATATGCATTTCTTAACTCTGGTTCGATGTTATTTGGTGGCAATGTTCATTTTCTGCTGCGGCTTCGCGCAAGCAGGTGAAACTGTCAAGATTGGGTTCATCGATGTGTTGTCGGGACCCTTCGCTTTGACAGGTCAAGGATCCTTGAAGCAACTCAAAGAGGTGGTCTTGCAATTGAATGCCAAGTCTGACCCTGCCGATCCTAAGTTTGAAGTGGTTGAATTTGATAACAAGGGGTCAACCCAAGAGAGCATCAATATGCTCAAGGCCGCTTCTGACAAAGGCATCCGTTTCATCACCCAAGGTGGTGGCTCTGGCGTGGCCTTGACGCTGGTAGACGCCCTCAATAAATTGGCTGAGCGTGAACCCGAGCGTGCGATGGTGTATTTGAACTATTCAGCCATGGACCCGCTATTGACCAATGACCGTTGCAGTTTCTGGCATTTCCGTTTTTATCCTTCAAGTGAGATGCAAATGGAAGCCTTGACCACTTATTTGGTGAACCGAAAAGACATTAAAAAAGTCTATCTTTTGAACCAAGACTACACCCATGGACAACAGGTCTCAAAAGCCGCCAGGGAGTATCTGACTCGCAAACGACCTGATATTCAAATCATTGCCAATGAGTTCATTCCCATGGCGCAAATTCGAGATTTCGCCCCCTATGTCGCCAAAATTGCGGCCACTGGTGCCGACACCGTCATCACTTCAAACTGGGGAAGTGACCTCACGCTTTTACTCAAAGCTTCTAAAGACTTTGGTTTGAATGTGAACTACTTCACGCTCAACGCCAACAACCCTGGAACACCCACACAGCTGGGTTCTTGGGGAGAAAATAAAGTCGGTGTGGTTTGGAACTGGATCAGCAATGCCAATACACCTGAGCTTGAGAAAATTCATATTGCCTACAAAAAGAAATACAACGAAGATTTTATTTTTGCAGCGCATTGGAACACCATGAATATGCTTTTCCAAGCCATCAAATTGGCCAAGTCCACCGATCCCAAAAAAGTGGCTTTTACTTTAGAAGGCATGTCTTACAAAAGCCCACTCGGCGAAGTCAAAATGCGCAAAACCGACCATCAACTCGAAGCGCCTTTGTATTTGGGTATTTGGGCCAAGCAAGGCAGCAAAGGCGTCAAGCACGACTCTGAAAATACGGGCTATGGTTTTCGCACCGAAGCCGTATGGGACGCCTACATCAGTTCACAGCCCACATCTTGTCAAATGAAGCGACCCGCACCCTAGGAGAAAAAACACCATGAATGCACCCGCAGAAGTTTCCATGATGCATGACCGTCACCAAAATCTCGGTGATGGTATGTCGCCACCTCTACCCCAACCCCCCAAGTTCAGCAATGTGCAAGACGAGCGTGTTCACCGCAAGCAAATGCTGGCAGCAGCTTTTCGTTTGTTCTCACGTTTTGGTTTTGATGAAGGGGTTGCTGGCCACATCACCGCACGTGACCCAGAGTTCACTGATACTTTTTGGGTCAACCCTTTTGGGGTGCATTTCAGTCAAATCAAAGTTTCCAATTTGATCCGTGTAGACCACCGTGGCAATGTGGTGGAAGGGGTGTTGCCTGTGAATGAGGCGGCCTTTGCTATTCACTCGCGGATTCACCATGCCCGACCCGATGTGGTGGCTGCAGCGCATACCCATGCGCCGCACGGCCGCGCTTGGTCAACGCTTGGCAAACCTTTGGACATTATTTCCCTCGACTCCTGTGCTTTTTACAACGACCATGTGGTCTATGACGATTTTGACGGCGTTGTCCTTGAGCTGGAAGAGGGGGTTCGCATTGCCAATGCCTTGGGTCAAAACAAGGGTGTGATTTTGCAAAACCATGGCCTCTTGACGGTGGGCGACTCTGTCGAAGCAGCTGCTTGGTGGTACATCGCCATGGAGCGCTGCTGTCAAGTTCAGTTGATGGCAGAAGCCGCCTCGCACGGCAAACCCCTGAAGATGGTCAGCAAGGCTGCAGCAGAACAAGCTTCTCCCATCGTGGGCTCTTCTTATGCGGGTTGGTTTCAGTTTCAACCTTTGTTGGCTCGCATTTCCAAGGATCAGCCTGATCTGTTTGATTGATATGGGGATGGCGTCCTAAGTTGACGCCATGGTGTCGCGTTTGGCCAAGTCTGGAAACAACTTCAGCCAAGCCAACGCCACCACTATAGTCCCCACGCCGCCCAGTACCACTGACCCGACAGGGCCCAGCAGCGCGGCAGTCGCGCCTGACTCAAACTCACCCAATTCATTGGATGCCCCAATGAACACACCATTGACTGCTGCCACACGGCCGCGCATCTCGTCGGGTGTTTCTATTTGCATCAAGGTCAAACGTGTCACCACGCTGATGTTGTCAGCGGCTCCTGCAATGGCCAAAAACGCCATCGATAAACCTAAATGTGTCGACAGCCCAAAACCAATATTGGCCAAACCAAACACTGCAACAGCTGCCAGTAATTTATAGCCTATGGCTTTTTCGACGGGCCAGCGGGTGATGATCAAGGACATCAGCAAAGCGCCCATAGCCGGTGCTGCACGTAAATACCCCAGCTCTTGGGGGCCGCCATGAAGTATGTCTTTGGCAAAAATTGGCAGTAAAGCGGTGGCTCCGCCTAACAGGACTGCAAATAAATCCAGAGAAATGGCGCCCAGCAAGACCTTTCTTTGCATGACAAAGCGCAAGCCTGCAAAAAGTGAATGCCATGATGCGGCCAACTGTGAGGGAAGATGTTTGTACCGCACTGACAAAGTTAATGCAAAAGCGCAGACAAACAAAACCGCACAGCAAATATAGACACTTGCCGCCCCTTGGGTGTAGATGGCGCCGCCCACCGCAGGGCCGCCGATGATGGCGATTTCTACGCCCGTAGAGCTCAGCGCAGTGGCGCGTTGAAGCAATTCTTTAGGCACAAGCAGGGGTGTGATGGCCTGTTGAGAGGGCATTTGAAAAGATCGGTTGATGCCCAGCACCAAGGCAATCGCAAAAATCAATTCACGACTTTCAATGTGATTGACCGTGGCCCATAAAAGCACCATGGCGATCATGCCCTGTAACAACATACAACTGGCAAAGATGCGCCCACGGTGAAGGCGGTCGATCAACTGCCCCGCTGGCAAGGCCATCAGCAGGGCGGGGATGAACTGAAACAAGCCCACCAAGCCTAAGTCCCAAGCGCTTCCAGTGATGTCGTACATATGCCAAGCAATGCCCAGCATGAGCATTTGGTTGGCGGAAATACCCATCAAACGGGCCAGCCAAAAACGCATGAACGCCTTATGGCTGAACAGCGCGGAATAGTGAGATGAAAACATCAATAGGAGAAGTGGCTTCTATGCCAATATTTTTAAGCCATGCATTTCATTAAAGCATGAACTGCTAGAGCGGTATCTTCTGCACCTGTGATGGCTCTGACAACGGCTGCAGAGCCAACCCCACTTTGCATGACATCTGGCAGTGAATGCAAATCGATGCCACCAATCGCCACCAAGGGCGTGTGTCGCATCAGTTGAACGTACTGCGTCAATCGCCCCAAGCCTTGTGGTGCAGTTTGCATTTTCTTAAGCGTTGTGGGAAATACCGCGCCCAAAGCCATGTAGCTTGGTCGCCAAGCGTAAGCAGCCAGCATTTCGCTGTAGCCATGGGAGCTTAAACCTAAGCGCAAGCCCGACGAGCGCAGGGCTTGAAGAGGGGCTTCTTGCATGTCTTCTTGCCCCAGATGAACGCCATAAGCACCCGCGTCGATTGCCTGTTGCCAGTGGTCGTTGATGAACAGCAAACTTGGGGTGCCTGCCACTGCTTTGACGGATTGGGCGATTTGTTGGCTGATGGCGCGGGGGTCATCGGATTTGAAGCGCAGTTGCACCGTTGGAACGCCCAGTTGCACCACTTTCTGGACCCATTGGGCATCTGGGACAACGGCATAGAGGCCCAATTTGTCGGGGCAGGGCGCAAAGCATGATGTTTCCAAGGCCAATGACATGCCAAAGTCTGGCGCATGGCAAGGCCATAAAGACGCATCAAACGATTGCAAACGCAGGCTTTGTGCTTGCCAAGCATGGGCAATGCAAGCGGCATCTTTGGCGATGAAGCCCAGACTGCGACTTCCCAGCCAAGCAGACTG
>CANNNH010000191.1 GCA_947505915.1 Comamonadaceae bacterium | reverse complement strand
TTGATTTTTATAAGTTGTGAAGTGCCATGATTGAAAACACCACCATCGTTAACAAATTGGGCTTGCATGCGCGGGCTTCGGCCAAGCTCACCAAACTCGCAGGCAGTTTTCCCTGCGAAGTCTGGCTCTCCAAGGGTGAGCGCCGCGTGAATGCCAAAAGCATCATGGGGGTGATGATGTTGGCCGCAGGGGTGGGCAGCCAAGTGACCCTGGAAACCGTGGGCGATCAAGAGCAAGAGGCCATGCAGGCCTTGTTGGCGCTGATGGCCGACAAATTTGGCGAAGGCGAGTGATGACCAGGCAGGCTGTGCGTCGCACCCATTACCGGAAGGGCCTGAGATGACCTTTTCCATCCATGGCTTGGCCGTCGCGCGGGGCATTGCCATTGGCCGCGCCGTGCTGGTCGCGTCCAGCCGGGTCGACGTGGCCCATTACTTCATCAAACCCGACCAAGTGGATGGCGAAATTGACCGCTTGAAACGCGCCAAAGAAGTGGTGTATCAAGAGGTGCAGCGCTTGCAATTGGCCTTGCCCAAAGACGCACCCACCGAGTTGGCGGCCTTGCTGGATGTGCATTTGATGCTGCTGCAAGATGAGTTGCTGGCCGAGGGCGTGGCCCATTGGATCAGCGAACGCCTCTACAACGCCGAGTGGGCATTGACCAGCCAACTCGACGTGGTGGCGCGCCAGTTTGATGAGATGGAAGACCTGTATTTGCGCGAGCGCAAGGCCGACTTGGAGCAAGTGGTCGAGCGTGTGTTGCGCCAACTCAAGGGCGCACCCACGGGCGTGCCGCAACCAGCGGTGCGCCGCCCGGGCAGCCAGCGCCAGCAAGACTTGCTGTTGGAAGACACGGAGGACGTGCCCTTGGTGTTGGTGGCGCACGACCTGTCGCCCGCCGACATGCTGCAATTCAAGCAAAGCGTGTTCGCCGGTTTTGTCACTGATGTGGGTGGCAAAACCTCACACACAGCGATCGTGGCCCGCAGCCTGGACATCCCGGCGGTGGTGGGTGCCCGCAATGCCAGCCATTGGGTCAAACAAGACGATTGGGTCATCATCGATGGCGACGCCGGTGTGATGATCGTGGACCCGTCCCCCATTGTGTTGGCCGAATACGGCTTCAAGCAACGCCAAGCCAGCTTGGAGCGTGAACGCTTGTCACGCCTGCGCTTGACGCCAGCATTGACCTTGGACGGTCAAAAAATTGAACTGCTGGCCAATATTGAAATGCCCGAAGACGCCACCGCTGCTTTGGCCGCCGGTGCCGTGGGGGTGGGCCTGTTTCGCAGCGAATTTTTGTTCATGGGGCGTGCGGGCAATTTGCCCGGTGAAGAGGAGCAATACCAGGCTTATCGGCGTGCCGTGGAGGGCATGCAGGGCTTGCCCGTGACGATCCGCACCGTCGATATTGGCGCTGACAAACCGCTGGACCGCAATGTGCGTGAAACCGCCCACCTCAACCCGGCGCTGGGTTTGCGGGCCATTCGCTGGAGCTTGGCCGACCCGGCCATGTTCTTGACTCAGTTGCGCGCGATTTTGCGAGCGGCGGCACATGGTCAAGTGCATTTGCTCATTCCCATGCTGGCGCACGGCAAAGAAATTCGCCAAACCCTGGCCTTGCTGGCGCGGGCGCGGGCGCAACTCGATGGGCAGGGCGTGGCCTATGGCCCGCTCAAGATCGGCGCGATGATTGAAATTCCAGCCGCCGCTTTGACCGTGCCCATGTTTTTGTCCTACTTTGACTTTTTGTCCATCGGCACCAACGACTTGATCCAATACACCCTGGCCATTGACCGTGCCGACGAGCAAGTGGCTGACTTGTACGACCCCCTTCACCCGGCCATCTTGCACTTGGTGGCCAACACCATTGCCCAGGGGCTGGCGCAGGACAAGACGATCAGCGTGTGTGGCGAAATGGCGGGCGACCCCAGCCTCACCCGTTTGCTGTTGGGCATGGGTTTGCGCAGCTTTTCCATGCACCCGACCCAAATTTTGGCGGTCAAACAAGTGGTGTTGCGCAGCGACACGGCACGCCTAAAGCCTTGGGCGCAAAAGGTGTTGGCCAGCGACAACCCGGCTGATTTGCTGGCTTCGGTTTGATTGACGGCCCAGGGCTGAAGAAGGCGACGCAGGTTTACCAACACCTTAAATGGGACGGCTTTCCGCCGCAAGCGCCTGTTGATCGGCGTGGTAACTCGAACGCACCATCGCCCCCACCGCCGCGTGTTGAAACCCCATTTCGTAGGCCTTGGCTTCAAACATCTTGAAGGTGTCGGGGTGCACATAGCGGCGCACCGGTAAATGGCTGCTGCTGGGGGCCAAGTATTGGCCGATGGTGATGCGGTCAATCAAATGGTCGCGCATGTCTTGCATCACCGCCAAAATCTCTTCGTCGGTCTCACCCAAGCCCACCATCAACCCGCTTTTGGTCGGCACTTGGGGAAACAGCAGTTTGAATTTTTTCAGCAGGTTCAGGCTGAACTGGTAGTCGCTGCCCGGTCGCGCTTGGGCGTACAGGCGTGGCACGGTTTCCAGGTTGTGGTTCATCACATCGGGGGGGGCGGCTTTGAGGATGTCCAAGGCGCGGTCGTCGCGGCCGCGAAAGTCGGGCACCAAGACCTCGATTTGGGTGTGTGGCGAACGCGCCCGAGTCTGCTCAATGCAGGCGACAAAGTGGGCGGCACCGCCATCGCGCAGGTCGTCGCGGTCGACGCTGGTGATGACCACATACTTCAGGTTCAAGGCCGCAATGGTGTTGGCCAAGTTATGCGGCTCTTGCGCGTCCAGCGGGTCTGGGCGGCCATGGCCCACGTCGCAAAACGGGCAGCGGCGGGTGCACTTGTCGCCCATGATCATGAAGGTGGCCGTGCCCTTGCCAAAGCACTCGCCGATGTTGGGGCATGAGGCTTCCTCGCAAACCGTGACCAAGTTGTTCTTGCGCAAGATGTCTTTGATTTCGTAAAAGCGGGTGCTGGGCGAGCCGGCTTTGACCCGAATCCAATCGGGTTTTTTCAGCACCGGCACACCTTGTTCCACCTTGACGGGGATGCGCGACAACTTGGCTGCCGCTTTTTGCTTGGCCAATGGGTTGTAGGTGTCTTGACTTTGTGCGTCGCGCACGGCGGGGGGGCGGGTGTTGCTCATGGCGGATCGCTCAGGTTTTGGGCGCAAGTTGGAGGGTGAGCTTTTGGCCCAATACATGGGCCACATCGTTCGGGTCCACATGAACGCCCATTGTAGAAAGATCGACCGTTTGCAACCCCGCATGGCCACAAGGGTTGATGCGTTGGTAGGGTGAAAGGTCCATCGCCACATTCAAGGCCACACCGTGGTAACTGCAGTGGCGGCTGACCTTGATGCCCAGCGCAGCAACTTTGCCCAAGCCCGCAAAGTCGGGGGCTGGTGCCACACCATCGGCAGAAGCTTTTTGTGGACGCTGTGGCAGGCGTGCATGACCGCTGGGGTCGGCCAGCCGCAGGTAAACACCGGCGGCACCGGCCACCCTGTGCCCTGTCAGGTCAAAGTGCAACAGCGTTTTGATCACTGCTTCTTCGATGCGATAGACCAATTCTTTGACAAAAAAGCCCGCGCGCTTGAGGTCGATCAGCGTGTAAGCCACCACTTGGCCGGGCCCGTGATAGGTGATTTGCCCTCCCCGGTTGGTGCGCACCACCGGGATGGTGCCGGGCATCAGCAGGTGCTGCTCCAGCCCCGCCAAGCCTTGGGTGAAAATGGGCGGATGCTCGCACAACCAAACTTGGTCGGCGGTGTCAGATTGGCGCTGGGTCGTGAAGTCGTGCATGGCTTGCCACGTGGGCAAGTAATCCACCCGGCCGAGCTGGCGCACTTCAATGCGGCGTGGGGCGGTTGTTTGGTGGTCCATGGCCTTCAGCCTTTGCCAGCAGGGCTTTTACAGCACCACTTTGACCAGGGGGTGCTGGGTCAGGCAACGGTAAAGCCCATCCAACTGGGTTTGGTTGAGGGCGCGCACCGTCAGGGTGGCCCCTTGGTAAGTGCCTTGGCGGCTGGCGCGCAAGGTGATGCTGTCGGGGTTGAATTGCGGGTCGAATTGCTGTGCCAACTCCACCAGCGAGGGCACAAAACCAGGGTCGTTGATGCCCATGACTTTGATCGGGAAATCACACGGAAATTCGATCAAGGTGGCGCGCTCACCGGTGGTGTTGGGGCTGGGTGGCACAGTCATGGTTCAGGCCGCTGCTTTTTTGGCGGCCTGATAGGCCTGGTAAATCCGTTGGTACACAGGCCCGGGCATGCCCGCTGCGGCGCCATGACCCACGGCTTGGCCGTCCAAGTTGGTGATGGCTAAGACCTCTTTGGTCGCAGAACTCAG
>CANNNH010000190.1 GCA_947505915.1 Comamonadaceae bacterium | reverse complement strand
GGCGGCCACCGGCAACAACGCACGCGTTTACAAGCGCAATTCGGGCTTCATCGCACCGGGGCGGGATGCAGACGTGGTGAGCATTGATGCTTGCGTTGGCGGCTCTAAAAACGATGCGCTGGCCTCTCTGACCAATGGCGATATTGCTGCGGTTGCGGCCGTCATCACCGACGGCGTGCCCCGCTTTGTGGGGCGCAGCCGCAACACCCCTGCACCGATGAAAACTGTGCGGGTGTCGCAAAACCGGGTGCCACATGACTTCAGTGGCATGGCGCATTGACAACTTTCCAGGATGCCCGCAAATGCCCATGAATCAAAACATTGCAACAGAACTCGGTGTTCGGCGCTGGTACACGCAAGAAGACGAAACCCTTGTCAACGAGAGCGGAGAGGCTGCCGACGGAGCACCGCTGCGCAAGATCGTCATTGCAGCGTGCCTGCACAACCCCTATGCCAACAAACCATTCACGCCCGACTTGGGCGATGTGGTCCAGCGTTCACCAGCGCTGGGGCTAGAGATCGGTCGGCGAGCACTGCAAGCGTTGAGAGGACAAGCCTTTGAAGGCTATGGCAAAGCTTGCATCGTCGGAACAGCGGGCGAATACGAGCACGGCAACGCTTATCTGACAGCCACGATGATGGACCCGCTGCGTGAGCTGCTGGGGGGTGGGCTGGCTTGGGTCCCCTCGACAGGCAAACGTGGCGGACCTGGCTGCACGATTGACATCCCCTTGGCGCACCGCGATGCGCTGTATGTGCGTTCGCACTACGACACGGCAACGGCCACCTTCCACGATGGGCCCAACCCAGATGAAATCATTGTGGCTTTTGCCCTTGCTACACGCGGAAGATTGCACGCCAGATTGGGCGGGCTCAAGGCATCGGAGATCAAAGCGCGCGACGGACTTCGGTGATCAAATGGCACCCCAGTGGGAACGTGAGCAACATACGTCCCTGAGGCCTTCATTGCGTGCTGATCTTCCAGGCTCCTCACCACGACTGGCAGCTTTTGCCAAAGCTTTATTGGACCGTGATGTTGGCACTCTTAATGGTGTTGGCCCAGCCGGCGGTCTCTGCCCGAACCAAGTCTTGCAGGGCTGCGGGGGGAAGGAAGCGTATTTCAAGCCCAGCGGCCTTTGCCTTGGAAATCACCTCCGGCGTCTCCACCGAAGCTTTGGCAGCCGCAGCCAGGCGATTGATCACCTCGACCGGTGTGGCAGCCGGTGCGAATAAGGCCACCCAACCCTCGAGTTCAAACCCAGGCAGACCTGCCTCAGCAGTGGTTGGAACCTGCGGTAGACCGGGATGGCGTGACTTTCCCGTCACGGCTATGCCCTTGAGCTTGCCGGCCTGGATGTGCTGCATCACCGAGGGTGGCGTGGTGATGAACAGCTGCACCTGACCGGAGAGCATGTCCTGAATGGCCGGGCCTGAGCCTCTATACGGCACATGCAATATGCTGGTTGAAGTTTGGGCCTTGAAAATTTCGGTGCCCACGTGGGCCAAAGAGCCCGATCCCTGAGAAGCATAGGACACCTTGTCCGGATTGCTCTTGAGGTAGGCAATCAACTCCCCCAATGTGTTGGCAGGTATCGATGGATGCACCGCTATCACGTTGGTCGCAACGGCAGCCATGGCGATGGGTACAAAGTCGCTCTGGGCCCAGCCTGGTTTGGGAAATAGCGATGGGTTGCCGAGATGAAATGCAGAGTAGGACGTCAGCAAGGTATAACCATCTCCCGGCGCTCGAGCAACGTGGCTGTAGCCAATATTGCCGCTGGCGCCACCTCGGTTGTCAATGACAACGGGCTGGCCCAACTGACGCGACATGGCCTCACCGAGAAGTCGACCGGTCGCATCCACCACGCCGCCCGGTGGGGCAGGCACCACCAAGGTGATGGGCTTGATGGGGAAAGTTTGCGCATGCGCTGGCACGCTGAATGCAAAAAGCACCATAAAAGCGACCAGACAATGAGCTCGGGCGAGATGGTTCATAAAAGCCTTTCGTGACGAATCGTCCTGAACATTAAAACCAAGTGACAACCAGTGTTAGCCATGAGACACGCAGTTTGTTGGATCAATTTTACCCAAGCTCGTCACCGTGGCAGTCAAGATATCTAGGCTTCCTATGAGCTTCGTCGGCAGTTGGCGTCTTGTTGGCATGTCACTTTGAAGCCATAGGCACCACCGAACACCCCCAATGCATGGATGAACTTGGTTTGACAAGAATTGAGATTGGTTATCCAATGAGTTGGCCTTGTTCTTTTAAAAACCACAGAAAGTGTTGACATGATTGAAGAAGTACCGAATCTCCAAACTCAAGCCATTCACCGCCCAGATGCCCAACTGGTGGCGCAACTGCGTGGTACACCCACTGGATTTTTAGTGGATGCGATGGGGGGTACGGGGGCATTGGATTACCGCATCCACCCAAGCATCGCCGAACAATATGCATTTTGCGGCGTTGCCTTGACATGCCATGCCGGCCCGGCAGATAACCTGGCTTTGGTGTGTGCCTTGCAACACGTTGAGCCTGGGGATGTGCTGGTTGTCGGCACAGATGGGTTCACAGGCTGTGCCGTCACTGGGGATTTGGTGCTGGGCATGGCCAAAAACTCAGGTGCAGTCGGCTTTGTCACAGATGGATGCGTGCGAGATTTGGTGGGCTTGAAATCTGTCGGACTGCCAGCTTGGTCAATGGGCGTGACGCCGAACTCTCCCCATCGCAATGGTCCAGGCACGATCGGTATGCCCGTGAACATTGCCGGTCATGTTGTGCGCAGTGGCGACATTGTTGTTGCGGATCTAGATGGGGTGGTCATCATTCCTACAGAAATGCTGGCATCTGTGCTGGCCAAGCTACCCGGGATTCGTGCGGCCGAGATGGCAGCCGATGAATCTGTTCGCCAGGGTGCGCGCCTGCCTGACTTTTTGAAAACCTAAAGCGATTCTCAACATTCATTTATCCGATGAACCACGACTTGAAACGTGTCGGGTACAGCGTTGCGGCCCTGCGCCGCATGGCACAAAAACGCTTACCTCGACCCATTTTTGACTATATTGATGGTGGCGCTGAAGGCGAGGACACTTTGCGCCAAAACGAGTCCGCTTTTCAGGCCTGGGATGTGCTTCCCCAGCCATTGAATGGCGCAGCTGAGCGTGACATCTCTGCATCCTTATTTGGCCATACATTGCGCAGTCCCTTGCTGATTGGCCCCACCGGGCTTGCTGGCCTATTTTGGCCCCAAGGCGAAATTGAAAGTGCAAAGGCTGCAGCAGCAAAGGGCACTGTTTACTGCCTGAGTCATGGTTCTGTATGCACGATGGAGCAATTGGCCCAGTCGCACCAGGGCATGAAATGGATGCAGGTATTTATCTACAAAGACAGAGGTTTCACCCGCGAACTGGCCACTCGCGCACAAGACAGTGGCTTTGATGCCTTGGTATTGACCATTGACAACCAAATGATTGGCAAACGTGAACGCGACTTGGTCAACGGGTTCACCATTCCACCGCGTTTTGATGTCGCCCAGATGCTGGCGTTTGCCCAAAAGCCGGCCTGGTGGTGGTCCATGCGCCATGAGTTGTCAAAAGTCACCTTTGGGAATTATGTTCAATCGAATGTGCGCGAATCTGTTGCCGCACTGGCGGCCCGCATGGGCTCTCTGCTGGACCCCGGCATGTCCTGGCAGGATGTGGTCATGTTGCGTGACCACTGGAAAGGCAAGTTAATTTTGAAAGGCGTTCTTCATCCCCATGAAGCGTCTGAGGCTGTCAAGCACGGGATCGATGCCATCATCGTCTCCAACCATGGCGGTAGGCAACTCAACGGCGCCATGGCCAGTGTGCGCGCCCTGCCCGCCATTGTTCAAGCCGTCAACGGGGCAGTTCCGGTGTTACTGGACGGCGGCGTACGCCGGGGTAGCGATGTGTTCAAAGCAATGGCTCTGGGCGCCACGGCGGTCTTGCTGGGCCGCCCCCATTTGTGGGGCTTATCGGTTGCTGGGCAAGAAGGTGTGGAATGGGTTGTGGACTTGTTGAACAACGAGCTTGACCGCGTCATGGGCTTAGCTGGCGCGAAAAACCTCAAAGCCATTCGAGATGGCGACTTTTTAAGACCCAATGATCAACAGCAAGATGCCACAAAGTCCTTATAAAAGCCTTGTATGTATGGGGCTTCGAGACTCATTGAGCGCGCATGAAAGGTCGTTTCCCGGAGGGGATCCAATATCAAGCTGTAAGCCTTGCTAAGCATGCGTTCCAAAGAAAAAAATACAAAAGTACCGCCAAAAGTACCGCCATTTATCAACGTGTCCACAAAAGCTGTTGACGCCAATGCCGATTTGATAAAGTCAG
>CANNNH010000189.1 GCA_947505915.1 Comamonadaceae bacterium | reverse complement strand
CGAAAAACGAAAACCCCAGCCAAGGTGCGTTCATCATCGAAGAGCTGACCCAGTTGGTGGAAGAAGCGGTGTTGACGGAGTTTGAACGCATCTCTGAACGCGGTGGGGTTTTGGGGGCCATGGAAACCGGTTACCAGCGCGGCCGCATCCAAGACGAGTCCATGCACTACGAAATGCTCAAACACACGGGTGAGTTGCCCATCATTGGCGTCAACACCTTCAAGTCACCGCATGGCGATGGGGCCCCGCAAAAAATTGAACTGGCGCGTTCCACCGAAGACGAAAAACAAAGTCAGCTTCAGCGCTTACACAGTTTCAACACCCTGCACGCCAGCCAAGCGACGCAGGTGCTGGAGCGCCTGCGCCAAGCGGCCCTGGCCAACGACAACGTGTTTGCGGTGTTGATGGATGCGGTGCGCTACTGTTCGCTGGGGCAAATCACCCGCGCATTGTTTGAGGTGGGTGGCCAGTACCGCCGCAACATGTGAGCACGTCACCCGCCTTGCAAGCCACGCCCCATTTGGTGTGCAGCGATCTGCACAAACGCTACGGCGACAACCTGGCCGTGGACGGGGTGTCGTTCGCCATTGCCGCGGGTGAATGCCTGGGGGTGATCGGCCCCAATGGCGCGGGTAAAACCACCACCTTGCGCATGTGCTTGGGGTTGACTGCGCCCGACAGCGGGCGCATCCAGGCCTTTGGCATGGACATGCCCGCCGATGACTTGGCGATCAAAGCGCGCTTGGGCGTGGTCAGCCAATTTGACACCCTGGACCCCGACTTCACCTGCGCAGAAAACCTGCTGGTGTTTGGCCGTTACTTCGGTTTGCCCGACGCCACCATCCGCTCGCGCATCCCGCAGCTTTTGGAATTTGGCGCTTTGTCCCACAAGGCCGACGCGAAACCCGGTGAACTTTCAGGCGGGATGAAGCGGCGCTTGAGCTTGGCCCGGGCCCTGATCAGTGACCCTGCGTTGTTGCTGCTCGACGAGCCGACCACCGGCTTAGACCCGCAGGCACGCCACTTGATGTGGGAGCGCTTGCAGCAGCTGTTGCAGCAGGGCAAATCCATCTTGCTCACCACCCACTTCATGGACGAGGCCGAACGACTCTGCGACCGCTTGCTGGTGCTCGACCACGGCCGCGTGATCGCGCAAGGCAAACCCCGCGAATTGATTGCAGCCCATTTGGAGCGCGATGTGATCGAGGTGTTTGGCGCCGGTGCCCTGGCCTTGGTCGACAGCCCCTTGGCCCAGATGGCACAGCGGGTTGAGCGCAGCGGCGAAACCGTGTTTTTTTACACCGACGATGCCCCTGCATTGCTGGGGCCACTGAGCCAGCACGAAGGTCTACGCAGTCTGCACCGCCCCGCCAACCTGGAGGACTTGTTCCTCAAGTTGACCGGTCGTCAAATTCGAGAGGCGAGCTGATATGCGCATGCGCTGGTGGCCTGTGTTTTTGCGCAACCTGCTGGTTTGGCGCAAATTGGCGTTGCCCAGTTTGGTGGGCAACATCGCTGAGCCCTTGATGTGGTTGGTGGCCTTTGGCTACGGCATGGGCAGCTTGGTCGGCGAGGTCGAGGTGGATGGCCAGCGCGTGCCCTACTTGCTTTTTTTGGCCAGTGGCTCGATTTGCATGAGCGCCATGAACGCGGCCACCTTTGAGGCTTTGTACTCGGCTTTTTCGCGCATGCATGTGCAAAAAACCTGGGACGGCATCCTCAACGCCCCGGTGCGACTTGACGACGTGGTGTTGGCCGAAATGCTGTGGGCCGCATTCAAGTCTTTGTTCACTGTCAGCGCCATCTTGTTGGTGATGCTGGGCTTGGGCATCAGCCACAGCCCCAAGCTCTTGGTGGCTTGGCCGATCTTGCTGTTGGCGGGCATCACCTTCAGTTGCATGGCCTTGGTCTTCAATGCGCTGGCCAAAGGCTATGACTTCTTCACCTATTACTTCACCTTGTTCCTCACGCCCATGATGTTTTTGAGTGGGGTGTTTTTCCCACTCGACCAATTGCCCGACTGGGTGCACTGGTTGGCCGCCTGGTTGCCGCTGACCCAGGTGGTGGAGTTGGTGCGCCCCTTGTTTTTGGACCACTGGCCCGCCCACCCATGGCGTCACTTGGGGGTGTTGGCTTTGTATGCCGGGGTGTCATTCCAAATTGCGCTGGTGCTGACCCGGCGTCGCTTTGCCCGCTGACCCAGGCATCGCTTTGTCCGCTCAGGACCCTTGTTGAACAGACCGATGGAGAAAACCATGTCCGACCACCCCCTGGGCCGCATCGTGTGCGAAATCACCGGCCCGATCTTGCGCATCGGCATCGACCGGGTGGCCAAGCGCAATGGCTTCACCCCCGTGATGTTGCGTGAACTGAGCGCCGCTTACACCCGGTTGGAAGACGACCCTGGCCTGCGCGTGGGTGTGCTGCATGCGCTGGGCGAGCACTTCACCGCTGGCTTGGATTTGCCCAGCATGGCCGAGTCCATGCAGCGCGGCGAGCGCATGTGCCCCGATGGCTGGGTGGACCCCCTGGATTTGGGCCATCCGGGTTTGCGTCGGCGCAGCAAGCCGATGGTGGTGGCGGTACAAGGCATCACCTTCACCTTGGGGCTGGAGTTGATGCTGGCCGCCGACATGGTGGTCGCCGCTGACAACTGCCGCTTTGCCCAACTGGAAGTCAAGCGCGGCATCATGCCCACCGGTGGCGCCACCATCCGCATGGCCCAACGCGCAGGCTGGGGCAATGCCATGCGCTATTTGCTCACCGGCGACGAATTCGACAGCGCCACCGCTTTGCGCCTGAACTGGGTGCAGCAGGTGGTGCCCGTGGGGCAACAACTGTCACACGCCTTGGCTTGGGCCGAAAACATTGCCGCCCAAGCCCCGCTGGCGGTGGTGGCCACGCGCCAAAATGCCCTGCAAGCCCTGGAGCAGGGGCCAGCGGCGGCGGTGCAAAGCTTGAGCGGCACACAGCAGTTTTTGTCACGCAGTGCCGATGCCGCCGAAGGCGTGCGCGCTTTTGTGGAAAAACGCAGCCCCCGATTCAGCGGCGCATAAAAAAAACCGTGGTCTGTGAAACAGACCACGGCCGTGCAACCCTTGAGCGCGCTTAAAACTGGCGCTCAGGCAAAGTCAATCGCAAACCCTGGTGCTGTGCCTGCAGCTTGATCTGACACGCCAACCGGCTGCCCGGTAGGCGCTCGGTGGCCACAAAGTCCAACATCTGCGTCTCACTGCTGTCGGGTGCTGTCAGCAGCGACAACTGGGCTTCGTCGATCATGCAGTGGCAAGTGGCGCAACTGCAGCAACCGCCGCACTCGCCCAACAAGCCATCCACCCCAGAGGTCAACACCGCCTCCAACAAGGTTTGGCCTTCTTGGGCCACCACATCGTGTGTGGCGCCCTGCGCGGTGGTGACATGAATCAACAACATTTTTCCCCCATCAATCGGCGTACACACCAGCGGCCTTGATGACCGGTGTCCATTTGGCGATTTCCGAGGCCACAAAGGCCTTGTGATCAGCGGGCTCTACCCGTTTGTCGGTCACCACCACAGCGCCCAAGCCTTCTTGCTTTTTGATGAACTCGGGGTCTTTCAAGGCCAGTTTGAGCGCGGCATTGATCTTGGCCTGCACATCGGCGGGCAAGCCTTTGGGGCCATACAAACCATGCCAAATGGTGACCTGGAAGTTTTTGGCGCCCGACTCGTCCAAAGTCGGCAGGTCTTTGAGCACCGGCGTGTTGATGCGTTTGGCCGTGGTCACCCCAAAGGCCTTGACCTTCTTGCCCTCAATTTGAGTCGTGGTGTTGGTGGTCTGGTCGCACATCAAATCCACTTGGCCGCCGATCAAATCGGTCATCGCAGGGGCTGTGCCCTTGTAGGGGACGGTGGTCATGTCCACCTGAATCGACGCTTGCCAGAGCATGCCACACAGGTGCGAGGCCGAGGCCAAGCCCGCATTGGCCAGGTTGATCTTGCCCTTGTTGGCATTGACCCACACCATCAGTTCTTTGTAGTTGTTGGCTGGCAACTGGGGCTTGCCAATCAAGGTCATGGGCACGTCATTGATCATGCCCAGGTATTCGAAATCGGTCTCCACCTTGAATGGCAGGTTGCGCACCAGCGAGGGAAAGATGCCCATGGCAATGTGGTGCACCAACAAAGTATGGCCATCTGTACTGGCTTTGGCCACTTTGGCCGCACCAATCAAGCCACCGGGGCCACCGGCAGCGTTTTCGACCACCACACTCGCGCCCAAAGTTTTGCGCATGGCCTCGGCCAAGTCACGCGCCACGCGGTCGGTGGGGCCGCCCGCGGCAAAGGGAACGATCAGGGTGACGGTTTTGTCTTTGATGGGGT
>CANNNH010000188.1 GCA_947505915.1 Comamonadaceae bacterium | reverse complement strand
GACGAGTTTGACGATTGGCTCACCCACGCGGTGCAGGCTGAGCCCCAAGAGCGCGATCAGTTGCTGGCGGAGTGGACACAAGCCCCGCGAGCCCGTGACTGCCATCCGCCCCGTGCGGAAGAACATTTGCTGCCATTGATGACTGTGGCGGGCGCCGCAGGAAATTCTTGGGGCCGAAAAGTGTTTTCCGACCGCGTGATGGAAACCACGCTATCGGCCTTTGCTTTCAGTGACTGAACACTTGCTGTATCAGGGCCTCACCCTTTAAAAGTGGTTTGACCAAAATCGCATAGGTGTCGGCATCGAAGCTTGCGGTGTCTTCGCCTTGTGGCGACTCCACCGCCGTCCCCTTGGAGCACCAAGTCCCCAGATAGGACCAGTTCAAGACGCGGTGTTTTTGCACCCAGTCGCCAGACTGCTCCACCACATCGATGGCCGTTGCATAAGGCCACACATGCACCTGCAGTTGCTGCAAGGCGGTACGCAATCGTTCGTCATGATTTATTCGAGCCTCTTTGCCCACGCACACGCCATCGCATTGGCGAAGTTGCAAACCGAAGCAGCCGCGTGTGGTGGTTTTTTCCAAGCCCAGTGTGGCTAAACACAATTTGTGCTCCAAAGCCAAGGCCCGCAATTTTTCTTGTGCCGCATGGCGCGAAGAAAACAGGCCAAACAGGCCTTGGGTTTGGCCATGCACCACCTCAGCGCTGCTGACAAGTTCATTGCCAAGCCCTTCAGCACTGTCGCTGAGTCGCCATGAGTGCAAGTGCTTGGTTCGCCTCAGTCGCTGATTGAACAAGGGTTGTCGGGTTTTGATCAGGCGAGACTCTAAAAGCAAAGCGCCCATTTCGCCGGCTGTTGGCAAACACTCGATGCGGCGGGTTTGCGCCAACATACGCGCCTCATCAGGCTGGCGAAAGTGGGACATCACCCTGCTGCGGATGTCCACACTTTTGCCAATGTACAAAGGCAGGCTGCTGTCACCCCAAAAGACATAGACCCCTGGCGCATGGGGCAAATGCGCCGTCAGGTCTTGCTTGGTTCCATTCACAAAGCCTTGATACGGAGATTTCTAAACCTCACCACGCCTTTTTCGTATTGCAAGGCGATGGGGCCCGCTGCGCTCAAGCGGCTGTCACGGGTTTCCACGGTTTTCTCACCATTGAGGTAAACCACCATGCGGTCACCTTTGAAGGTGATGTCGTAGCTGTTCCATTGGCCGCCTGCTTTGGGCATATTCGTGACCTTGGCTACGTCCACAATGGCGCCCGTGCCGAAGCTGGGGTCTGGCCGTTGGTCGTAAATATTCACCTCATAAGCATTGGCCGAAGTGATGTTTTGTAAATCGGTGCAGCGAATGTAGATGCCGCTGTTGGCTGATGAGTCAACCCAGAAATCCACCTTGAGTTGAAAATCTTGGTAGCTTTGGCGGGTCACCAAAAAACCGCTACCCAGATCGGCTAGCAGTAAATTGTCTTGCAGCCGCCAATTGGCGTTACCCACCGGCTTCCATTGGTTCAAGTCGCTGCCATCAAACAGCGTGGTGTAACCAGCATCGGCGGACGACCACTCCAGCGTGCCGATACTGCCGCAAGACGTCAGCAAAGGGATCGCCAAAACCCCTACCCAAAGGGCTGCGCGGGACGATATAGATAGTTTCTTCATAAAAACTCCTTGGAAAGGTTAAAAGCTTAGAGCTAAGGGGTGACTATAATTTGTTCGACCTCATGAGACCATTGAATTTCATCCGTTCTGACATCCAGGCCATGAGCGCATACGTGGTCCAGCCCGCTGCAGGCATGGTCAAGCTCGATGCGATGGAGAACCCCTACACCCTGTCACCAGACTTGCAGTCTGCTTTGGGCCGCAGGCTGGGCGCGGTGGCTCTGAACCGCTACCCCAGCCAACGCACCGAAGACCTTAAGACAGCGCTTGAACACTATATAGACATGCCCGCAGGCTATGCGCTGATGCTGGGCAATGGCTCTGACGAGTTGATTTCCTTGCTTTCCCTGGCCTGCCAAGCACCAGGCGCGGTGGCTTTGGCTCCCGAGCCTGGCTTTGTCATGTATGCCCTCAGCACCCATTTACAGGGATTGACTTATGTACCGGTGAGCCTGACGGCTGACTTCGAGCTGGACGAAGCCGCCATGTCTGCTGCCATCGCCCAGCACCAACCTGCCATCGTTTATTTGGCCTACCCCAACAACCCGTCTGCCAATTTGTGGGATGCGGCGGTGATACGCCGCCTGATTGCCCAAGTCAGCGCTTATGGCGCTTGGGTGGTGTTAGACGAGGCTTACCAGCCTTTTTCGTCTCTGACTTGGTGGGACGAGATTCGCCGCGACCCCGCCACCAATGCTCAAGTGCTGCTGATGCGTACTTTGTCCAAGTTTGGTTTGGCAGGGGTGCGCATTGGCTATATGGTGGGCCGCACCGATGTGATTGCCCAGATCGACAAAATTCGACCGCCCTACAACATCAGCGTGCTCAATGCCGAGTGCGCCTTGTTTGCGCTGGAGCACCAACAGGTTTTCCAAGCGCAGGCGCAAGCCATCTGCTCAGAACGCGAGCGTATCAGCTCGGCTTTGGCGCAACTCCAAGGCGCGAAGGTGTTCCCTAGCCAAGCCAATATGTTGCTGGTGCGCTTTGAGGGAGCCGAGGACATCGCCACCCGCTTATTTGAAGGCTTACGCGAGCGCGGCATTTTGGTCAAGAACGTTTCTAAAATGCATCCCTTGCTGCGCCGCTGTTTACGCCCCTCGGTGGGCACGCCCGAAGAAAACGATCTGTTCCTCGCCGCCTTAACTGAACTTTGGACGCCCTTGGCACCAGCCTCAATTTGAAAGCCACCATGACACCACGCATTGCAGAAGTGAGCCGCGACACCAAAGAAACCCAAATTAAGGTGCGCGTCAACCTCGATGGCACAGGGCAGGCCGACTTGTCCACCGGCATCGGTTTCTTCGACCACATGCTGGACCAAATCGCTCGCCACGGCCTGATCGACTTGTACATCCACGCCAAAGGCGACTTGCACATCGATGGCCACCACACGGTGGAAGACGTGGGCATCACGCTGGGTCAAGCAGTGGCCAAAGCGGTGGGCGACAAAAAAGGCATTCGCCGCTATGGCCACGCTTATGTCCCATTGGATGAAGCCTTGAGCCGCGTGGTGGTGGACTTCTCCGGTCGTCCAGGCCTTGAAATGCATGTGCCTTTCAAGAGCGGCAGCATCGGCAATTTCGACTCTCAACTGGCGTTTGAGTTTTTCCAAGGTTTTGTGAACCACGCTTTTGTCACCTTGCACATCGACAACCTGCGTGGCGAAAACGCCCACCACCAAGCCGAGACCGTGTTCAAGGCTTTTGCCCGTGCGCTGCGATCCGCTTTGGAAATCGACCCGCGCTCCGAGGGCGTGATTCCTTCCACCAAGGGTTCGCTCTAATCTTTTATGCGAACCGTGGCGGTCATCGATTACGGCATGGGAAATTTGCGATCGGTAGCGCAGGCCGTCATGGCCGCGGCCCATGGCTCGGATGTCAAGGTGGTTATCACCGCCAACCCTGAAGAAGTTCTCGCCGCCGAACGCGTGGTGTTGCCCGGTCAAGGCGCTATGCGCGACTGCATGCGCGAGTTGCACGACAGCGGCCTCTTGCCTGCAGTGCTCGACGCCGCTGCCAGCAAGCCCCTGTTCGGGGTGTGCGTGGGCATGCAAATGCTGTTGGACCACAGCGCCGAAGGCGAAGACGGCGGCACACCCAGCCTGGGGCTCATCCCCGGTGAGGTGGTCAAGTTTGACTTGGCAGGCCAACACCAAGCCGACGGGAGTCGCTACAAAGTCCCCCAAATGGGCTGGAACCAAGTGGCACAAACCCAGGCCCACCCCCTGTGGCAAGGCATCCCTGACAACAGCTATTTCTACTTTGTTCACAGTTTTTATGCTCGCCCGTTAGATACGCACCACACTGCGGGGGTAACCGATTACGGCCAAAGCTTTACCTCGGTGCTTGCCCGAGGTAATATTTTTGCTACTCAATTTCACCCAGAAAAAAGTGCCGACCTTGGCCTTTCCCTCTACCGAAATTTTTTGTCTTGGTCTCCCTGATATGCCTTTCACTGGGCTTTACGCCATTTTTTAACCATGCTCCTCATCCCCGCCATTGACCTCAAAGACGGCCACTGCGTTCGCCTGATCCAAGGCGATATGGACCAATCCACCGTTTTCAGCGAAGACCCCGCCGACATGGCTTTGCAGTGGGTGAACAAAGGCGCACGGCGTTTGCACCTGGTGGACCTGAACGGTGCGTTCGCGGGCAAGCCGCAAAACTTCAGCGCCATCCGCAGCATCTTGAAGGCGGTGGGCGACGAT
>CANNNH010000187.1 GCA_947505915.1 Comamonadaceae bacterium | reverse complement strand
GGATGTGTGGGGCCGAAGAGATCAAGGCATTGAACATGGCATCGGTTTGCCCACCCAGCAAGTCGTTGAGTGCTGGTCCTGAGCCTTTGTAGGGGATGTGGACCATGTCCACCTGGGCCAGTTGTTTGAGCATTTCACCGGTCAAAAAACCCGCAGACCCCACACCAGCTGAGCCATAACTCAATTTACCCGGCTGGCTGCGCGCCAAAGCCAAAAAATCTTGCAGGTTTTTGGCCGGGTGGTCTTGGCGCACGATCAAGGCATTGGTGAAGCTGCCAATCAGCGTGATGTGAACAAAATCCTCCAAGGGCTTGTAGCTGGTGGCTTGCCCCATCAAAGGCCCGGTGGTGATGGCCGCGCCGTTGCTCAGCACCCAGGTGTGGCCGTCGGCAGTTGCCTTGGCCGCTATCTCGGTGCCCAGCACCGAGCCATTCCCCCCGCGGTTGTCGATCAGCACCGGTTGGCCCAGCGCAGCGCCCATGCGCTCGGCCAGCAGTCGGGCAATGGTGTCGCCCGAGCCCCCGGCAGCAAACGGCACAATCCATTTGACCGCTCGGCTGGGGTAGGCCGCGGGGTTGGGGGATTGGGCGCAGGCCCAGCCCGCCAGACCCAAGGCGCAACTGGTCAACATGGCGCGCCAAAACCCGCTCCCAGCCAGGCTTTGGCGCA
Source organism: Comamonadaceae bacterium (assembly GCA_947505915.1). The sequence continues at coordinate 3,707 of CANNNH010000187.1, read as the reverse complement.
GCCCCAGGCCGAACAAAGTGGGTGCGGGTGTAAAGATTGACCAGGCGGTGGGCTTCAACCCGTAAAATAAACCAAGCATTTTCTGTTGAATGATTTAAAAATGACAATTGTGGTGGTTGTGAATCCAAAAGGTGGCGTGGGCAAATCCACCTTATCGACCAACATAGCTGGCTATTTTGCGTCAACCAACCGCCAAGTCATGTTGGGCGACACCGATGCCCAACAATCCTCCCGCCATTGGCTGACCTTGCGCCCCGAAACCCTGCCCAAAATCCGCACTTGGGATTTGCAAGCCGATTTGGTGATCAATGCCAAACCACCCAAAGGCACGACCCATGTGGTGGTCGATACCGCTGGTGGTGTCGACGGCTGGCGCTTGAAAAACCTCATCTCCAAGGCCGACAAGGTGTTGGTGCCGCTGCAGTCCAGCGTGTTCGACATGTTCGCCACCCACGAGTTTTTGAAAAAACTCCGGATTTTGGCCAAAGAACAACATACCGAGTTGGGCATCATTGGCATGCGGGTGGATCAGCGCACCATCTCTGCGGGCAAGCTGCGCGAGTTCACCGCCACCTTGGACATCCCCGTCATCAGTTATCTGCGCGACACCCAATACTATGTGCACTTGGCCGCCCATGGTTTGTCGATGTTTGACATCGCGCCCTCCAAAGTCGACAAAGACCTGCTCCAATGGAAGCCTATTTGCCAATGGCTGGACCAATGACCACCCCCAAAAAACCCACCGGTCGCGTACCCGTGGAGGCCATCCGGTCCATGACCATCCCGCGCTTGCCCGCCCCCATCTTGGCGGCCTTTGCGCAGATCGAAGACCTGACTTGCACTGTCTCGGATGCGATGGACAACCTGGGTTTGCGCGGTGCCATCGCCGCCTCTGCTTTGGCGCCCAACTTGCCTCAAGCGCGTTTGGTGGGACAAGCGGTGACGGTGCGCAACATCGAACAGCAAGAGGGTGACCACTTGAGTGCCATGTCCGGGCGCGGGCGAATGGGCGAGCACGAGGGCTACAACCTGTCCGAACCCGGCGATGTGGTGGTGATCGAGGGCCTGACGGGCGTGTCCAACATGGGCGGGCAGTCGGCCACCTTGGCGCACCGCTCCGGTTGTGCCGGTGCCATCATCGAGGGTTCGTACAGAGACCCCAGCGCCTCGCGCAACCTGGGCTTTCCCATCTGGTCGCGCGGAATCACCCCGATCACGGGCAAATGGCGCTTGCAAACCATTGAAATCAATGGCGAAGTCCGCATCGCGGGGCAGCGGGTGCAAGCCGGAGACCTGGTGCTGGCCGACGAAGCTGGCGTCGTTTTTGTGCCTTTTTCCCGCGCCGCCGATGTGCTGGCCCAAGCACAAAAAATCGACATGGGCGACAACCGGCAAAAGAAAGACATCGACGCCGGTGTCGACATGGCGACCCTGGCGGCCACCCGATACAAGTGATACTGGGGCCTGAAATCAGGCCACACCCCTGACGGTCGAAGTTCCGCACCGTTTTGGGGTCCGCATCACAAAGGGGACACACCATGCATCATTTTTTGCGCGCCTTGTTGAGCGCGGTCTGCCTCTGGGGCAGTGGGGCCCAGGCCCAAAGCGGCGACACCATTCGCATCATCGTGCCCTTTGCCGCGGGTGGTCCTGCCGACCAAATTGCCCGCACCATTGCCCAGCCCTTGGCCGCCCAACTGGGCAAAACCGTGGTGATCGATAACCGCGGTGGTGCCGGTGGGGTGATTGGCGTGGGTGCTGCGGTCAAGTCCCCGGCCGATGGCAACACTTTGTTGCTGACCACGTCCAGCTTGGTGATCACCGCTGGCATCACGCCCAATTTGCCTTACAACCCACGCAAAGATGTCGAACCGCTCTATTTGCTGGGTGAGGTGCAGACCATGCTGGTGGTGCGCCCCGGCCTGGGGGTGAACACCTTGAGTGAACTGGTGACCAAGGCCAAGGGGCCCAACAAACTCAATTACGGCTCCACTGGTGTAGGGGGCACCATGCACATTGGCGCCGAGCTGTTTGCCAAAGCAGCCAATGTGTCCATGGTGCACATCCCTTACCGGGGAGCGGCCCCGGCCTTGGTGGATTTGATGGGCGGCACGGTGGACTTGGTCAATGCCGATGTGCCGGTGCTGCGCCCTTACATCCGTGACGGCCGCATCAAAGGCGTGGTGGTGTTTGACACCAAACGCTCGCCGCAGTTGCCCGATATTCCCACCGCTGCCGAAGCGGGCATGCCCGCTTTGCAAATGACCAATTGGTACGGTGTGCTGGTGCCCGCCGGCACCCCGCCCGAAACCAAAAAGAGGTTAGAGGCCGCTTTGCACCACGTCGTGCACCAAACCGATGTGGCGGCCAAGCTGTCCGAGGCGGGTTTCAGCAACCCCAAAGACAGCACTGGTTTTGGGGCTCGATTGCAAGCCGACTTTGAACGCTGGCTCCCCTGGCTCAAAGAGGCCCAAATCCGCACCGATTGAGTGGCGCAGCGGCCATGATTTACGAACACCGCACCTACACCGTCGCCCATGGTTTGATGGACGAATACCTGGTGCGCTACGAAACCCATGCCTTGCCTTTGCAGCAAAAACACCTGGGTCGATTGGTGGGCTTCTTCGTCACTGACATTGGCCCGCTCAACCAAGTCCTGCATATTTGGGCCTACGACAGCTTGGCCCAGCGTGAGCAATGCCGTGCGGCGATGGAAGCCGCCCCAGCCTGGGAAGCCTTCAAGCACATCAACAAAGGCAGCTTTGTTCAACAAGATGTGAAAGTGCTGCGGCCCACCCGGTTCAGTCCATTGCCTTGAGCCACATGGCGAACGTTGTGCACCACCCCCGGCGGTGTTGGCTGACTCCATCTGCAATGTGGGCGGCTGGCCTGTCACCAGTCTTGGCGCAAGCGCTATCACCTTCGCACTTGTCGCCTACGGTCAAGGGGCTCACTCGGCCTTGATACCCGCTTCTCGCGCCACCTTGCCCAGGCGCGCCACCTCGGAGCGGATAAGTTGGCCAAAGTCTTCGGGGGAAGGGCTGGCCACCAGTTCGATGCTGCGCTCGACAAAGCGCGCCACCAATTCGGGTTGGGCAAAGGCTTTGGCCACATCAGCGTGGATTTTTGCCACGATCTCTTTGGGCGTGCCCGCAGGGGCGAGCAGCATGTTGAGGGTCACGTCCTCGTAGCCGGGGTAGCCGGCCTCGGCCATGGTGGGGATGTCGGGGAACAGGGGCGAGCGGTTGGTGCTGGTCACCGCCAAAGCACGCACTTTGCCCGCGCGCACATGGCTGGCCGCTGTGCTGACTTGGTCAAAGATGAGGTTGGTTTGACCGCTGATCACGTCGATCACGGCTTGCGAGTTGCCCTTGTAAAACACGTTCATCAGCTTGACACCAGCGCGGCTGGAAAACACCTCGGTGGCAATGTGGCCGGTGGAGCCATTGCCGCTGCTGGCGCTGGATATTTCACCCGGCTTGGCTTTGGCCAGCGCCACCAGTTCGGCCACCGTGCGCGCGGGCACGCTGGGGCCAGCCACCAAGAACATGGGGGCTTTGCAGGTCAGGGTGATGGGGGTGAAGTCTTTCACCGGGTCGTAACCCGCATTGGCCGAAATCAAGGGCGCGGAAAAAAAGGTGCTCGAATGCGCCAGCAAGGTGTAGCCGTCGGGCGCGGCTTTGGCTACCAATTGCGTGCCGACAATC
>CANNNH010000186.1 GCA_947505915.1 Comamonadaceae bacterium | reverse complement strand
TGGCCGCGCCGATCAAGTCCGCTTCACCCAGCGCGCCGAGTTGCGCCGCTTGCGTGGCACCGTGGTGAGCGACGAAATCGTGGGCCAGTCCATCACCTACAACAACCTCACCGAAGTCTTCACCGTGGATGGCCGCATCGAGGGCAGCAAAACGTCACCGACCCCCGGTGTCAAACCCGATGGCTCACGGGTGCGAGCGGTGTTGTCGCCGCGCACCGACAGCGGGGCTAAAAAATGATTGCGGTGTCGGGCGCGCTGTCGGCATCCGGTTCGGACAGCCGACTGCAAGCCCAACACCTGCGCAAGTCTTACGGTAGCAGGGTGGTGGTGCAAGACGTCTCCATTGGCGTCAACAAAGGCGAAGTGGTGGGTTTGTTGGGCCCCAATGGCGCGGGCAAAACCACTTCTTTTTACATGATCGTGGGCTTGGTGCGCTCGGACGGGGGCACCATCAGCATCGATGGCCAGTCCATCGAGCGCTTGCCCATTCACCGCCGCGCTCGGCTGGGTTTGAGTTACTTGCCGCAAGAGGCGTCGATTTTTCGCAAGCTCAATGTGCAAGACAACGTGCGTGCCGTGCTGGAGTTGCAGCGCGACGACAATGATCGCCCGCTGTCGGGCCCCGAAATCGAGCGCCGTTTGGGCACCTTGTTGGCTGAGTTGCGGGTGGACCACCTGCGCGATTCCCCGGCCCAGGCTTTGTCGGGGGGCGAGCGCCGACGGGTGGAAATTGCCCGTGCGCTGGCCACCCAACCGCGCTTCATCTTGCTCGATGAGCCCTTTGCCGGCATCGACCCGATCGCGGTGATCGAGATCCAGCGCATCATTGGCTTTCTCAAGTCGCGGGGCATTGGGGTGCTCATCACTGACCACAATGTGCGCGAAACACTGGGCATTTGCGACCACGCTTGCATCATCAACGAAGGCCGTGTGCTGGCCCAGGGCACACCCGCAGAGATCATTGAAAACGCCGATGTGCGCCGGGTTTACCTCGGTGAGCACTTCAAAATGTGATGAAGCAAGGCCTCTCCCTTCGCGTCTCCCAACACCTGGCGCTCACGCCCCAGTTGCAGCAGTCGATCCGTTTGCTCCAGCTCTCCACCATGGAGCTGAGCCAAGAGATCGACCAAATGCTGGACGACAACCCGTTTCTGGAAAAGGAAATGGAAGAGGCAGCCCGCGAAGAGTTTGGTTTGACCAAGGCCGATGCCCCGGCCCAAAACGATGGTGAAGAGGTGATGGACTTTGTCCCCGGCTCCTCTGTCAGCGAGGTGGCGGTGGACAACAGTGCCAGCGACACCGAGCCATCGGTGGACGGTGTGGCCGAGAGCTGGGAGGGGGACGGCAGCTCCGACACCCATGCCGATGACCCCGAGTGGGGTGGCGATGCGCCCGCGCGCAACGGGGCCAATGACGGCGACGACACCGACGCCACGGAGCTGGCGCGCAGCCAAGAGTCGCTCACCACTTTCTTGCACCGCCAAGCACTGGCGCTGCGCCTGAGCGAAACCGACCGGGCTGCCTTGCGTTTTTTGATCGAGTCGCTCAACGATGATGGTTATTTGGAAGACAGCTTGCTCAGCTTGGCCCAGGGCCTGGCCGGGGACGATGAGGAACAAATTGAGGAGCTGCAAGAGCGCTTCCAAATGGCCCTGCATTTGTTGCACAGCTTGGAGCCCGTGGGCGTGGGTGCGCGCCATTTGGGCGAGTGCTTGACGCTGCAACTCAAGGCCTTGTCGCCCAGCACCGAAGAGGCCACCGGCGTGCGCGACTGTGCCTTGCGCATTTGCGCCCAGCCCCTGGAGCTGTTGGCGCGCCGCGACCTCAAGCGCTTGGTGGTGGCGGTCAATGACAGCGAGGCCACCATCAAGCTGTCGATTGCCTTGATCGCTCGTCTCGAGCCCAAGCCCGGGCGGCGTTTCATCGATGTGGAGCGCAATGCGGTGGTGCCCGATGTGTTGGTCACCCGCACGGGAACTGACCGCCAGGGGAACCCCAAGTTTCGCGTCGCACTCAACCCCGATGTGATGCCACGCCTGCGGGTGCACGACATTTACGCCAATGCGCTCAAGTCAGCGGGCAAAGGCGAGGGCCACCAAGGTTTGCAGCAACGCTTGCAAGAGGCGCGCTGGTTCATCAAAAACATCCAACAACGCTTTGACACCATCTTGCGCGTGGGCACGGCGATTGCCGAGCGGCAAAAAAGCTTTTTGCAGCACGGCGAATTGGCCATGCGGCCGATGGTGCTGCGGGAGATCGCTGATGAGTTGGGCCTGCACGAGTCCACCATCAGCCGGGTCACCACCGCCAAGTACATGCACACGCCGTACGGCACCTTTGAGCTCAAGTATTTCTTTGGTTCGGGCCTGGTCACCGAGAGCGGCAACAATGCGTCAAGCACCGCGGTGCGGGCCTTGATCAAGCAGTTTGTGGCCAACGAAAACCCGAAAAAACCGCTCAGCGACAACCAGCTCTCGGACATGCTCAAAGAGCAAGGCATCGACTGCGCGCGCCGCACCGTGGCCAAATACCGCGAATCCCTGCGCATTGCGCCCACCAATTTGCGCAAGACGCTCTGAGGCTTTGCCATGAACCAACTGGATTTGTTTTTGCCCTGTGCGGCTGGGGTGGAGCAGTGCCTGGCCCACGAGGTGCGCACGGTGGTCGCCGACCCTGGTTTGCACGTGGGCGTGGCCCGTGGCGGTGTGCGCTTGCACGGTTCATGGCGCATGGCCATGCAACTCAACCTGCACAGTCGCTTGGCCATGCGCGTGTTGGTGCAACTCTCTCACACCCCCTATCGACATGAAGACGATGTGTATGCCGGTGCCCATGCCGTGGCGTGGGAGGCCTGGTTCACACCGCAACACAGCTTCAAAGTGGAGGTCACGGCCCAGCACAGCCCGCTCAAAAGCCTGAACTTTGCCACCTTGCGCGTCAAAGACGCGGTGGCCGACCGCTTTCGGGCCAAAGGCGGTGAGCGCCCCAGCGTCAACACCCAGTGGCCCGATGTGCGCTTGTACGCCCACCTCACCACCGACCACATGACGCTGTACATCGACACCTCGGGCGAGCCCTTGTTCAAGCGCGGCTGGCGCGTGGACAAAGGCGACGCCCCTTTGAAAGAAACCTTGGCCGCGGCCATGCTGGCCGCCAGCGGTTGGAGCATGCCCTTGCTGAGCGCGCCAGGCGAAGCGCCGCCCAGCATCCCCCAGACCAGCGGCGTGGAGCAGGGCTTGTCCTTGTACGACCCCTGTTGTGGCAGCGGCACCATCGCCATTGAAGCTGCTTCCATCGCTTGCAACATGGCACCTGGCTTGATGCGCCGCTTTGCGTTTGAAAAACTGCTGCCCTATCAAGCCCATGTGTGGGAGGGATTGCGCGACCAAGCCCGCGCCGCCCAAGTGGCCCCGCGTGCCACGGTGTTTGGCAGCGATGTGGCGTTTCGCATGGTCGACTTTGCCCAGCGCAACGCAGACCGCGCCGGGGTGGCGCACGCGCTGGTGTTGCGCGGCGGCGACGCCTTGCAGCGCATGCCCCCGTGCGAAGGCGCTGGGGTCATGTTGCTCAACCCGCCGTATGGCGAGCGCATTGAGGTGGCCGGTGTGGCTGGCGCGGCCACCCGCCGGGGCAACACCGCTGTCAACCAAGCCACTGCGCCCGATTGGGACACCGACAGCGATGGGCCCACGCAGCACGGTCAGTCGCGCAGCGATGCGGGTGCGCGCGAGCAAGCGCAAGTCACGGACGGTGGCGACTTCTTTGTCCAATTGGCCAGTCACTGGAAGAAAAACTACACCGGCTGGAGTGCTTGGGTGCTCACCCCCGACCTCAAATTGCCGGGCCGCATGCGCTTGAAAGAATCGCGCCGTGTGCCCATGTGGAATGGCCCGATCGAGTGCCGGCTGTTTCGCTTTGACATGTCGGCGGGCTCGATGCGCCGCCCGGCCAAAACCGACACCCTTGCTACCTGAGCCCACCCATGCTGGGCGTGGTGATCGACACCAACATCGTGCTCGACATGTGGGTGTTCGACGACCCCCGCTCACGCCCCTTGGATGAAGCCTTGCGCAGCCAGGGCCTGCGTTGGCTGGCCAGCGCCGAGATGCGCGAAGAGTTGTTGCGGGTGCTCAGCTACCCACACTTGGTGCAGCGCATGGTGCTGCGCGGTGTCAGCGCCCCGGATGTGCTGGCGCAGTTTGACCTCCACGCCCACAGCGTGCCCAGCGCCGAGCGCGCGCCCTATGTGTGCAACGATGCCGACGATCAAAAATTCATCGACCTGGCCGTGGCCCAACAAGCCACGCTCATCAGCAAAGACAAGGAAGTCTTGCGCATGAAAAACCGCCTCGCTCGCTTGGGTGTGGCGGTGTTGTCGGTGTGGGTGCCGCCCGTCTCAAATA
>CANNNH010000185.1 GCA_947505915.1 Comamonadaceae bacterium | reverse complement strand
TTTTTTCATGCGAAGCGCCTTCCTTTAAAGGAGAGGCCGCCGCCGGACGTGGCGGTTTGGGCCTGGGCGGCTTGCTGGTGTGCACCATTTGCATGGCTTTTTCCATCTCACCGCTTACCAAGCAGGCTAAGGCTTGAAGGCTGCGGTCGATGGAAGTGTCAATCAATATTCGCTGCTCAGGTGCAGGTTTCTTCAAAACCCAGTGAACCACTTCCGACTTGACACCAGGGTGGCCAATGCCTAGGCGCAAGCGCCAGTAGGCGTCTGTGCCCATTTGGGCATGGATATCGCGCAAGCCGTTGTGGCCGGCGTGGCCGCCACCGAGTTTGAGTTTGGCTTCGCCAGGCACCAGGTCTAGCTCGTCGTGTGCGACCAGCATGTTCTCGGGGGCAATTTTGTAAAACTTCGCCAACGCTGCCACCGATTTGCCCGACAGGTTCATGAAGGTGGCGGGTTTGAGTAGCCACAGCGTCTGCCCTTGAAGCGTGGTACGTGCAGCCCAGCCATGGAAGTTTTTCTCTGGCTGTAATGGTGCTTTGAGTTGCTGGGCGAGCTGATCGATGAACCAAAACCCAGCGTTGTGGCGGGTGTGCTCATATTCAGCGCCTGGGTTGCCCAAGCCAACAAACAATTTGATCATGCGGGAATTATCTACCCGTCATCCCGAGGTCGAACCTGCGACACGCGACGAGAGATTGCTTCGCTTCGCTCGCAATGACTGGGGTTGCTTCGCTTTGCTCGCAATGACGGAAGTGTTTGGACGAAAAAAAGCCCGCTTGAAGCGGGCTTTTTAATAGCCGACGCAAAGAATTACTTCTTGCCTTTGCCTTTGGCAGGAGCTGCTGCAGGCGCTGCCACTTCAGGGGCAACTTCTTCCGCAACGGACACCACACTGACCAACACAGGGTTGTTTTTACCGTGAACCACCGCTTTGACGCCCTTGGGCAAGCTGATGTCGGTGACGTGCAGCGAATGACCTTTTTTCAAGTCACTCAAATCGACAGCGATGAACTCGGGCAAATCTGCTGGCAAGCAGGTGATTTCCAATTCGTTCATAACAGGGTTGACCAAACAAGCATCGGCTTTGACAGCGGGTGAGTTTTCTTGGCCGCTGAAGTGCAATGGCACTTTCATATGCAAAACCGTATCGGCTTCTACGCGTTGGAAGTCGATGTGCAGAACCAACTGTTTGAAGGGGTGGTATTGCACATCGCGTAGCAACACTTTGGAGGTTTGACCAGCCAACTCCATCTCTAGGATGGTGGCGTGGAAAGCCTCTTTTTTCAGTGCGTGCCACAGTGCGTTGTGGTCGAGTTCAATGGACTGAGGCTGATGCGCCTTGCCACCATAGACGATACCGGGCGTGCGACCGGTGATGCGAAGACGGCGGCTCGCACCCGTACCTTGCTTAGCGCGCTCAAAAGCGACAAATTTCATTTTCTTCTCCTGATGAAGTCCACCGCGACCAATGTGACTTCGGTTTCAATAAAGGGCTGCGAACAACCCCGCTGTGTTGTTTTCTGACTGGAATAGAGCTTAAAAAAGCTGGTCCTGATCAGAGAACAAACTCATGACCGACTCTCCTTTGGCGATGCGCTGAATCGTTTCTGCGATCAGCGGCGCCACCGAGAGTTGGCGAATCTTGGAACATGCCAACGCTTGCGCGTTGAGCGGAATGGTGTTGGTGACGACGACTTCGTCAAGGGCTGCGCCATCGGAGATGCGATCAATGGCAGGGCCAGAAAAAATCGGGTGGGTGCAATAGGCATAGACCTTCTTGGCACCCCGTTGCTTGAGCACCTCGGCAGCTTTGACCAAGGTACCTGCAGTGTCAATCATGTCGTCCATGACCACGCAGTTGCGGCCTTCAATGTCGCCAATGACGTGCATGACCTCGGACACATTTGCTCTGGGTCGGCGTTTGTCAATAATGGCCAAATCGCAATCCAGTTGCTTGGCCAAAGCGCGAGCCCTCACCACGCCGCCCACATCGGGAGACACCACAATCAGGTCGTCGTAGTTTTGCAAACGCAAATCGCCCAACAAAACGGGCGAGGCGTAAATATTGTCGACAGGGATATCGAAAAAGCCTTGGATTTGATCTGCATGCAAATCCATGGTTAGCACCCGCGCCACGCCAACGGTTTGCAGTAAATCGGCAACAACCTTGGCTGAGATGGGCACCCTTGAAGAGCGCGGACGGCGGTCTTGGCGGGCATAGCCGAAATAAGGGATGACAGCGCTGATGCGTTCGGCCGAAGCCCGCTTTAAAGCGTCGACCATGATCATCAATTCCATCAGGTTTTCGTTGGTGGGGTAGCAGGTCGACTGCACCACAAAAACGTCGCGGGCACGGACGTTTTGGTTGATTTCGACGGTGACTTCGCCGTCCGAAAAACGTCCAACATCAGCAGCGCCCAGTTTGATGCCCAGGTGCTCTGCGATTTCGGCGGCCAAAACAGGGTTGGCATTGCCGGTAAAGACCATGAAATCGGAGGGAGCGTTTGACATGGCTAGCTTGAGTGGTGGACAAAAAGGAAGGACAAACAGCCAGCAATAGTGCAGAAATGCCGCTGAACGTCACTTCCGGCGAAGTGGAAAAAGGGTGGCAGGGGAAGAAGGATTCGAACCTTCGCATGCTGGAATCAAAATCCAGTGCCTTAACCAACTTGGCGACTCCCCTACACGGGAGACTTGTCTTTCAACAAGCTTCCAGCTAATCGTCGCAGGAGACCCATCGGTGCAAAGGATGAACCTCCAAATTGCTGCAAATTCGCCAAGTCCATCCATCGGGTGGGTGGGGTAACACCGTCGATGGCTCGATCTTGGCAAACACCGCACTACCTGAACCTGTCATCCTTGGCTGCAAACTTTGGTTTTCCAGCCAGTTAAGGGCTTGGTTTACCTCGGGACACAACCTTTGGGCAACAGCTTGCAAGTCATTGCGCCCAAAGGCGTAAGGCTGTGCAGCAAAGTCAGATATTGTAGCAGGCTGAGAATCGCGAGACAGCGCAGGGTCTTGAAATATTGTTGCTGTGGACAGTCCTTGCTCGGGCTTAAGCACCACAAAACGCGCAGGCGGCAAATCCATTGCCTGGAGTTGTTCGCCAATGCCTTGCACCCAGGCGTTGCGACCGCCTAAAAAAAATGGCACATCTGCGCCCAAGGAAGCTCCCAGAGGAAGCAGGCGCGATAACGGCCAATGCAGCCCCCAAAGTCGGTTCAAAGCTAGCAAGGTGGTGGCGGCGTCTGAGGAGCCGCCACCCAAGCCTGCTTCAGAGGGAAGGTTTTTTTGTACCCGAATCAGGGCACCTTGTGGTGTGCCACTGGCTTTTTGCAACGATTGTGCAGCCTTAATGCAAAGGTCAACCGCAGGCAAAGGGCTGCCAAGGTCTTGGCGCAAAAGTTGGCCGTCTTCTCGCAAGTCAAAGTGCAGCACATCCCACCAGTCAATCAACATAAATGCCGATTGCAGCAAGTGATAGCCATCGGTACGTCGGCCAGTGATGTGCAAAAACAAATTCAATTTGCCTGGCGCAGGGACATGGTGCAAGGACTTCATGGCAACAAACGGGCTTCAGGGGTTGGGGTCTAGCAGCACCGTCAACTGCAAAGCGGGCATTGGTTGTTGCCGCTCAGCCATGACGCGACGGCCAGACTTCAAGGCTTGCGCATTGATTTGCCAGCCATTGACAGGCGGGCCGGTGTGGTCAAGCCAAGCCATCAACTGCAGCAAAGGCAAGGCTGCGCCTGTGAGGCGCAGAGTTAACTCGTCCATAGAGGCAAAATTTTGCACCTCTGAGCCTTGCTGTAAGTTCGCGCCTTGCGGGTTCCAGCGAACCATCGCCATGGTGGTACCCAAGGGGGACAAGAAGCTAAGTTGCCCTTGCTCTGGACGGCCCGTCATTTCAAAACTGGTGCTGAATTGCTCGGGAGGGTTTTTCGCTATCCTTAGGGTTAAGCGGCCCTCCCAGTGGCCTATCGCCTCGGGATTTGTGGGGTCCACTGCCACATGGCGCGGTGCAGTACTGCAAGCAGTTAGCACAACAAGCAGGGCACAGCCAAGCGTAAGCGCGCATCGTTTGATGCAAAGCATCAGAGCTTGACTTTCAAACGTTTCAAGGTCTGTTGCAGCAGTTCGTTGGATTGGTCAACGCGCATAGCCTCTCGCCAGATTTTTTTAGCCTTGTCTTGCTGCCCCAAGCTCCAATGCACTTCACCTAAATGTGCGGCGATTTCCACGTCAGGTCGATTGGCATAGGCACGTTCCAAGATGGCCAAAGCTGAAAGCTTATTGCCCAAGCGAAATTCCACCCAACCCAAGCTGTCGACGATGTAGGGATCTTCAGGCGCAAATTCCAAAGCTTTGACAATCAGTTCACGTGCTTCAGGCAAACGTAAAT
>CANNNH010000184.1 GCA_947505915.1 Comamonadaceae bacterium | reverse complement strand
TGGCCGAAAATTGCATTTCTACTATGGTGCACGCTCTTTGCAAGATGTCTGCGGCTTGGACATGCTGCAAGCGCTTTCCGACTGGGATGCTCGCGGCCATTACCAAGCGATCATTTCTGGTGAGCCAGACACTGCCAACTTAACCAAGCCTTATCTGCGTGGTTTTGCCCACGACGCAGTGGCGCAAAGCTTTGGCGAACGTTTGCAACAAATGGAAATTTATTTTGCAGGTCCCGCCTTGATGGGACAGTCTCTTTTAAAAACTTTGATTGATCTGAAAGTGCCCATGGACCAAGTGCACTTTGATCAGTTTTATTGAACGGTCAGTATGAGCAGCGAAGACATTAAAAACAAACACAGCGTCCAAGACCACCAATATGGCGCTGACACGTATCACACACACGATGGCGAAGCAGACCATGACCACGATCATGATTTTGCGGGCGACGATCCGTCACAAGAATCTTTGTGGCGCCAAGACAATGTGATCCTGCACAGCGTGGGCATTGATGTGGGCTCTTCAGGCACGCAGGTGGTCTTTTCGCGCATTCACTTAAGGCGCATTGCAGAAGACTTGTCGAGCCGCTACACCGTGGTCGAGCGCACCGCGCTGTATCAATCGCCCATTTCTTTAACGCCTTATTTGAGCGACAGTTTGATGGACGCCAAAGCACTGGGCGCCATCATTGACAAGGCTTACCAAGAGTCGGGTTTGCACCCCGATGAAATTGATGCTGGTGCCGTCATTTTGACGGGCGAGGCGCTGCGGCGCGAAAACAGCGAATCGATTGCGGCTGTTTTGGCAGAGCAAGGCGGCGAGTTTGTATGCGCCACAGCCGGCCACCACATGGAAGCCATGCTGGCTGTGTACGGCTCTGGTGCGGCCAAACGTTCTTACGATGAAAAGCACCGCATTTTGAACATCGACATTGGTGGCGGCACCACCAAGCTCGGACTGGTTCAAAACGGTGAACTCGTTGCCACGGCCGCTGTGCATTTGGGCGGACGCCTGATGGTGGTGGATGAAAAAAACATTCTGACACGACTCGATCCGGCAGGTGCTTATTTGGCCAAGCAAGCTGGCTTCAACTGGAAGTTGGGCGATCAAGTCACCCGTCAAGAATTGGCCACCGTGGCCCAGTGGATGGCCGACGCACTGGTGCGCGTGCTCACTCAAACGTTTTCACGCGAAGATTTGTCTAATTTGTATTTAACCGACCCCGTCGACGACTGGGGCCCACTCGACGGCATCATGTTCTCGGGCGGTGTGGGTGAGTATGTTTACCGCCGCGAGATGCGCGACTTTGGCGATCTGGGCAAATTGTTTGGTGAAGCGGTACGCCAACGTTTGGACCAAAATGCCGTGCCCGTGGCATTGCTGCCAGCGGGTGAATGCATTCGCGCCACCGTACTGGGTGCTTCTGAATACAGCGTTCAATTGAGTGGCAACACCACCTTCATTTCTGAACCTGCAGCGCTTTTGCCACGCAAAAATTTGCAAGTCATTCCTTTGAACCTAGAGTTGAAAGACCGCATTGATTCTGCAGAAATTGCGACTGCATTGAGCAAGTCTTTCAAACGACACGATCTGGTCGAGGGTGCGCAAGATGTGGCTATTTCATTGCGTTGGTTGGGCGCACCTTCTTTTGTTCGCATGAACGCCTTGGCTCAAGGCATTCTGAATGGGCTGCCCGAAACATTGAAGCAACAACGTCATTTGTACATCGTGACCGATGGCGACATTGCGCACAATTTGGGACACCTCTTCAAAGAAGACGAGCGCGTGAAGTGCGAAGTCTTGGTCATTGATGGCGTCACTTTGTGGGGCTTTGACTTTGTCGATCTGGGACGCATTCGCATGCCCTCTTGGACCGTGCCTGTCACGGTCAAATCTTTGGTCTTCAATGAAGATCCCCGCGCGCACGGCAAGTCCGATCCGAATGAGTGGCATGCCCACGAAGACGGCAAGATGCACCGCCATGATCACAACAAGGCCCATGCTCATGAACATGGGCACTCTCACGGTCATTCGCACGACCACGCTCATGGACATGATCACAGCCATTCGCACGACACTCAGCACGCTCTGAATTTGGCTCACAAGAACAAGCCCTAAAAAGTTTGCGACTAAAAAGCGCAGCGCCTGTGCTTTTTTTTCGCACCCAAGTATGACGAATTAAAATAAAATCACACCATGGATTTGAATACCACCTCACTGCTCGCCACATCGGGTTTGCTGCTCGCTTTGGGCTTTCGGCATGGCCTCGACCCTGACCACATTGCGGTCGTCGATGGCATGACGCGCCTGCGCCACAACGGCAGCGCATATTGGAAAGCCCGCCTGACTGGCTTTCAATTCGCAGCCGGTCACAGCCTGACTATTTTGCTGGCCACTTTTTTGTTTTATCTTTATGGGGTTCAGTTGCCACATTGGTTGGATGCCGTGGGTCTTTGGATTTCAACGTTTTTCTTGTTGTGGTTGGCCTACCGAAATTTCAAGTTTTGCTTTTCAGGCAGCGAAGACCACAACCACGCTGGCAGCCCTGTTCAGCGCAAAATTTTGCAAGCCATGGGGCCATTTGCACACCCCATGGGCGTTGGTTTTGGCTTTGCTATTTCATTGGATTCTTTGGCACAAGCAGGACTGATGGCAGCCAAGGGCCACGAGCTGGGTGGGTTCTTTGCCATCGTGGCCTTGGCTGTGAGTTTTGGCGCAGGCATGATCCTGGCCGATACCAGCAATGGCTTGCTCATGCATTGGCTGGTCAATCGGAGCCACCATTTGGCACACCAGACAGGTCGCATCATGAGTGGCGTTGTGGCCACGCTGTCACTGATGGTTGTTGCCGTTGGCCACAGCAGCCAGCACTTTGCGCAACTTGAAGAAGTTTGGGACGCTTGGGGTGGCTACATTGGCATCGGCGTCACATGCATCGCCTTGTTGGTCTACTTGGTCAGCGCCCGCATCTACAAATCAAAGAATCTCAACTGGCAGGTTGTAAGTGAACATGGTGAACCCCATCGCCGTGGTCGTGCCCCTTCGCTGCTTTTTCCAAAGTAAGCGGCACAATTTGCACCGAGCCGTGGCGTACACCCGTTTGCGCCACGATGCGATGCGCAAATTGCCTCACCTCTTTGGTTTTACCTTTTAAAAATGCCACTTCCAAGCAGTTGTCGTGGTCTAGATGCAAGTGCATGCTCGAGACCGTGAGGTCATGATGGTCATGCTGCAAGTTGGCAATGCGTTCCGCCATGGTGCGGTCGTGGTGGTTGTACACATAGCCCAAATGCGCAATGCAATGCTCACTTTCGTTTTGGCGCAGGGTTTCTTGAGAATGCCAACCACGAATCAAATCTCGAATGGCCTCTGACCTTGAGGTATAGCCATTCTTCTCTGTCAGTTGGTCCAAAATAGTGGCCAACTCTGTTTCAATTGAAATTGTGATGCGTTCCATGGTCTTGCCTTGCAGAAATGTGAAGCGAATGGCACGATGATACGCACAACCCACTGACCCGTCACATGAACCTTCCAACTCTCGACAAACGTATTCCGGTTTATTTGCTCACTGGCTATTTGGGCAGTGGCAAAACGAGCCTTTTGAAGTCGTGGCTGACGCAAGCAGAATTCAAAGAAGCGGCACTGGTGATCAATGAATTAGGCGAGGTGGGCCTGGACAACCAACTCCTAAGTGGTGCTACTGAATCCAGTGCCCTGGTGGCCAATGCCTGTGTTTGCTGTACGGGCTTGCCAGGTCTTGCAGAGGCCCTAGAAGATTTGTTTTGGGCGCGGCTTGAACGTCGCATGCCGCGCTTTCCCAACCTGGTGATTGAAACCACAGGGCTAGCAGAACCAGGCCCGGTTGCGCAAGCTTTGGCGAGCAGTGATTTGCTGAAAGAACGTTATCGACTGGCGGGCGTCATCACTTGCCTGAGTGCCAGCACTGCTGATGCTGTGCTGAAACAACATGCAGAAGCACGAGCGCAACTGGCGGGTGCCGATGTACTGATTCTGACCAAAACTGATTTGGTCACACCCCCCCATTTAGATCAGTTGCTTTTGCGTCTTGAACACCAAGTGGCGCATTTAGAGCTTCCACATGCCCCAGAAATAGTCGCCTCACGCCATGCCAGCCTCACGGCTCAAGCCTTACTTCAGAGTCTGGCGCTGCGAGAAGACTCTCCGCATGATTCGCAAATTGCTCATCCACATTCGCATGAAGTTAAAGATGAACATGCGCTCGCGCACGGCGAACATTCAGAAGAAAGCCATCATGACCACGGATCGCATGAACACTCGGCGCAAGCCCTATGGTGGCCAGTTCAATCAAACCACGCATTGGCCCATCTGCAACACCAAGTCGAGGCATTGCAACAAACCTTAGGAACAGACTTGCTTCGCCTCAAAGGCCGAGTTCAAACAGCGCAAGGAAATTTTGTCATTCAATTG
>CANNNH010000183.1 GCA_947505915.1 Comamonadaceae bacterium | reverse complement strand
GTGACTTCATCGCTGTGCCAAGGTCCATTTTCCGAAATGTAAACATCGTTACCACGGAAAGTGATGCCTTGAGGATTGCGGTGACCGTAGGTGAAGATGCGCTTGTCAAAACCTGCGGGTGGGTTGTTGCCTGCAGCACCTTTGCCATCACGGTCAACACGCAACACTTTGCCGACCAGTTTGGTGCCGTCTTGTGGGCCGGGACCATTGTGGTTGTCGCCAATCGTCACATACAAGAAGCCATCAGGACCGAAACCCAAAGCGCCACCGTTGTGTGCACCAGGGCCGCCAAAGGGGTGGTTGGATTTCTTGGGCTTGTAACCCATGTCATTGATGATTTCTGTGACGTCGGAAACGCTCTTCATATCGGCGCTAACCTTCATGCGCATCAGGATGTTGGCGTAGCCACCGAAAGCACGGTTGTCACCTTTGGAGGTGGAACGCAGGTAGACATAACGATTCTTGTCAAACTCTGGGTCAACTGCAACACCTAAGACACCAGCTTGTCCGTCGCAAAACAGGTCATTTTTGGTTGCGGAGAAACCGCTTGAACCACCGATGCCAAGCAGCTTGTTGATGCTGCCAGAAGGGGTACGAACCGACAGTCCAGCGCATTTTTCAGTGAAGAAAAAGGTGCCGTCTTTCATCGCGGCCATGCCCCATGGGTCTTTGGCTTCGACAAATTGATCTACCTTGACACTGACTGCCAATGCAGACTGTGCGCCCATCAGTGCAGTTGCAGCAACGCCGGCTGCAATCATTCCTGATTTCATTTGTTTTGAAAATTTCATTCTTTCTCCATTTTGTGCAAAGCTAACTCTTAAAAAACTAAGAGCGACTGAGGGTTGGTACAAACTTACGAACTCCAATTCACTTGAATAATCAATAAAAATTGACTGTCAAAAATTGAATTTCAAACGAATTTTTAACTTTGTGATTTGAATGACTACCTAGTAAAACTACCTAGAGATTTAATGTTGTGAAAAATTCCCTGAAAAGTATTTTTTTGTATTGGTAAATGCTTTAGTGACCACTAGACAACAAAATTAGGTTCAATGATTTTGTGGCGTTGAGCTAAGTGAACCAAACCAGCCAAGGTATCAACTTTTAGTTTGTCGCGGATCATGGTTTGACGGTTGTAAACAGTCTTTTCATTCAAATTCATGACCTTGGCGCAGTAGCTGATGGTCTTGCCTTGCGCAAGCAGTCGAAACAACTCTAGCTCTCGCAAAGTAAGAGAATCGATTCGGACAAATTCTTCATCTGCATCCTCGGGGTTTGGAGATGAGAGAGAGTCTGCATCTACAAATTCTTCGCCTACATAGGCGGCATGAATAGACAGCAGCAATTTTTCGGGTGCAACATTCTTGGATACAAACGATTTCGCACCTGCTTGCAAGGCTTTTTGCCTGATGGTGTGAGAGTCGTACATGGTGCAGATCAGTACTTTTGCATTCGGGTCGCGCATCAGTAGTTTCTGCAACAAACTCAAACCACTGACACCGGGCATGGATAAATCCAATACCGTGACATCTGGGTGATAGACCACAAATGCCATGTATGCTGACTCAGCGTCACTCGCTTCGGCTGCTACTTCAATGTTTGAATCGGATTCGAGTAAACGTTTGTAGCCTGCTCGCACGACGGGATGGTCATCAACCAATAAAACTCTGATCATTAATAAATTGGATACTTGTTTAAGAACCTCGAAATGCATCGAGCTGGCAAACGGGTATTTTGAGGTAAGCACGAATTTGGGAATTATTCCCGCCATATAAAGGTGGGGAATCTTTAAGGCTTATTTAAATAGGGGAATATCACCCTATTCCCACTCAATAGTCGCTGGCGGCTTGGAACTCACATCAAGCACAACCCTGTTGATGCCTCTCACCTCATTGATGATGCGGCCAGAAACTTTTTTCAATAAGGCATAGGGCAGTTCGGCCCAGTCTGCAGTCATGAAATCGCTGGTGACCACTGCTCGCAAGGCAACCACATAGTCATAGGTGCGTCCGTCTCCCATCACTCCCACGCTTTTCACGGGCAAGAACACCACAAATGCTTGGCTGGTGGCCTCATACCAATTGCGCGGCGCTTGGGTACCGCCAAAAGCCACCAAGGATGCATCGCCTTCAAACGGCGTGTTGCGCAGTTCTTCGATGAAGATGGCGTCTGCTCTGCGCAGCAAGTCGGCGTATTCTTTTTTCACTTCACCCAAGATACGCACGCCCAAGCCAGGACCTGGGAAGGGATGGCGGTACACCATGTCGTGCGGCAAACCCAGTGCCACACCAAGTTCACGCACCTCATCTTTGAACAAATCACGCAAGGGTTCAAGCAGCTTCAGTCCCAGTTGCTCAGGCAATCCACCTACGTTGTGGTGGCTTTTGATGGTGACCGCTTTTTTGCTTTTGGCTCCACCACTTTCAATCACATCAGGGTAAATCGTGCCTTGGGCTAAAAAGGTGGCCCCCTTGTGGCCGCCAGTACCTGCTTTGAGTTTGGCAGCTTCTTGTTTGAACACCGTTACAAATTCTGCGCCAATAATTTTGCGTTTGGCCTCGGGGTCAGATATACCTTTGAGTTTGCCCAAAAATAAATCGCTGGCATCGACACGTATCACTTTGGCGTGCAGCTTGCCCGCAAACATCTCCATAACCGCGTCACCCTCATGCAGACGCAGCAAGCCATGATCGATAAAAACACAGGTGAGCTGGTCGCCAATGGCGCGGTGAATCAGTGCAGCAGCAACAGACGAATCTACACCACCTGACAAGCCCAAGATCACTTCTTCTGTACCTACCTGTTCACGGATACGCGCAACCGCTTCTTCGACATAATTACCCATCACCCAATCAGGTGAGGCTTGGCAAATATCCAAAACAAAGCGGTTGAGCATCGCCCTGCCCTGCACCGTGTGGGTCACTTCAGGGTGGAATTGCACACCGTAAAAATCGCGTGCTTCATCGGCAAAACCTGCAATAGGGCAACTGTCGGTGCTGGCCATCAATTTAAAGCCAGAAGGCAACTCGGTCACTTTATCCCCGTGGCTCATCCACACTTTCAGCATGCCATGACCTTCAGGCGTGGTGAAGTCGGCAATGTCTTGCAGCAACGCGGTGTGACCTCTGGCTCGAACCTCGGCATAGCCAAACTCGCGGGTGTGCCCCGCTTCAACCTTGCCACCGAGTTGCTGCGCCATGGTTTGCATGCCATAGCAAATACCCAACACAGGGATGCCCAATTCAAACACCGCATCGGGTGCCCGGTCGTCCACTTCATACACACTGGCGTGGCTACCAGAAAGAATGATGCCCTTGAGATTTCCATCTTTGGCGTACGCACGAACCCAGTCGTCGGAGACATCACAGGGATGGACTTCACAGTAGACATGCGCTTCACGCACACGGCGAGCTATCAGTTGGGTAACTTGCGAGCCAAAATCTAGTATCAAAATAGTGTCGTGGGACATAGCATTAGCCAGATTAATGGCTTAAAAAAATTTACTCAGCTCGGTAGTTGGGCGCTTCTTTGGTGATCTGCACATCATGAACATGGCTCTCACGCATACCAGCGGTTGATATTTCAACAAACTCGGCTCGGTTACGCATGTCTTCGATGGTGGCGCAACCGCAATAGCCCATTGCCGCACGAACACCACCTGCCATTTGGTAGACGATGCTGACCATCGAGCCTTTGTATGGCACCCGTCCCTCAATACCCTCGGGGACCAATTTATCGGCATTGGGGTTGCCGGTGGTGGCTTCTTGGAAGTAACGATCAGCACTGCCTTGTTGCATAGCACCAATGCTCCCCATGCCTCGGTAGCTTTTGTAGCTGCGTCCTTGGTACAAAATCACTTCACCAGGCGCCTCTTCGGTGCCAGCAAACATGCCGCCCATCATCACGCAAGAAGCACCTGCGGCAATGGCTTTGGCGATATCGCCGCTATAGCGTATGCCCCCATCTGCAATCAAAGGCACGCCAGTGCCTTGCAATGCAATTGCCACGTTATCAATGGCGGTGATTTGTGGAACACCTACACCTGCAACGATGCGTGTGGTGCAGATCGAGCCTGGGCCAATACCCACCTTCACGCCATCAGCACCCGCCTCCACCAAGGCCAATGCAGCAGCACCAGTGGCAATATTGCCACCCACCACATCAATATGGGGATAGTTGCTCTTTACCCAGCGAACCCGCTCAATAACACCGTGGCTGTGTCCATGCGCAGTGTCGACCACGATGGCATCCACACCCGCTTTAACCAGTGCTGCCACACGTTCCTCGGTGCCAGGGCCCACACCCACGGCAGCACCGACCCGCAAGCGTCCTGAAGCGTCCCGCGCGGCATTAGGGAAACTGGTTTGCTTGGTGATGTCTTTGACGGTGATAAGGCCTTTGAGTTCAAACGCATCATTGACCACCAATAGGCGCTCCAACTTGTG
>CANNNH010000182.1 GCA_947505915.1 Comamonadaceae bacterium | reverse complement strand
TCATCGGTCATGGAGACATGGCCCTGCTGCATGTCGTGCATCAGGTTTTGCAGGCCCTGGGCAATGCTCTGGCCCTGGGTGTCCAGTGCTTTTTTCTGCGCCTCTGCATTCAAAGCCAGAAAGTTGCTCGGGGCGCTGGCCGCCAGCCACTGCTCTACCGCAAAGCGCACCCGGGCGCGGGTTTTCTCATCGCCTTCAACGGCTTCTGCCAGGCCCATGAGTGCCTGTGCATTGATCATGTAACTGGCAGCGCAGAAGTGCGCGACAGGGTTGCTGCTCCAAGCCTCGCCGGCAAAGCGGCGGTCGGTCACCGGCTTGAGCTGGGCCGCCTCGGCCGACATGCCGGTGTTCCACAAGTCACCGGCCTGCTGGAGGTAGGACTGCTGGATTTCCAGCAGTTTGGCCGGGTCTAATTGCAAGCCGGCAAAAGGGTCTTTGGCCGCCGGCACACCTTGCATCAGCGCGCTGGGCACGGTGTTCATTGCCTTTTGCATGCCTTGACTCAGGCTATCTTGAAATTGCCGGGCCAATTGGGCCCAGTTTGCGTCAGAATTCATGTTGTCTCCTCAATCTGCATGGCAGCTATGGTCTTTAAAAAGACTCTGTTGCAGACTTTCCTTGTGCTGCCATGCTGACTATGCATGCGTTTTGTTTCTCTAACCTGACTATGCCCTAACTTTGATGTACCTGACCGCAATTGCATGGATTTATGTCGTGCTGATGATGAGCGTCGCTGAAGCCACCAGCAGCACCGGCACGGTTTTAGGTGCCTTGGTGACTTTTTTGCTGTACGGCGCTTTGCCGCTGGCGCTGGTGATGTATGTGATGAACACGCCAGCCCGCCGTCGCAAGCTCAAGGCCAAGGCGCTGGCCGAGGACCAGCTCAAAGTGCCTGCACAGCCCCCCGAGCAATCAAGTCTGCCAGATACAAGCGGCCATGCGGCCGGTGCTGTGGCCGAGGGCAGTGTCGCGGCGGTGCGAAAAGAAGCTTGAAGGCTGGCCCACAGTGCACCAGCCGGGGCTGCCGTCGTTGCCGTACACCCCGGCAATGCCCAGGGCATGCAGTTTGAGTCGGGCCAGCCCCGCCAAGTCAGCCAGGTATTTGGCTGAAGAGCCAGGCAGCAGTTCAAAATAAGCGCCAGAGCCCGGGTGCCAGGCTTCAAAAGCCGCTTTGACCTCGGCCCCCACTTCAAAAGCGCCGGGTCCGATGCAAGGCCCCAGCCAGGCAATGGTTCTTTGCGCAGCCTGCGCCTGGCTTTGCCCGGCCAAGTCGGCAAAGCGACTGAAAACAGTGCCCAATACCCCCGCCGACGCACCTGGTAAGCCCCCTGCCCCCAGACCGGCCAGGCCGCGCCAGCCGGCATGGGCTGCTGCCACCACAGGCAAGTCAAGGTGAGCCAGCAAAACCGGCAGGCAGTCTGCCACCATGATGGTGCAGCCCAGGCCGCGCTCACGGGTGACGGCTGCATCAGCCTGCGGGTCGATGAGGGCCAGGCTTTGGGCTTCGAGCACGGCCACCTGCTCACCATGCACCTGACGCAAAAAAACAGGCCGGCATGCCGTGGCCAAAGCCAGAGTTTGCCGGTTGGCCGCCACCCGGGACGGCGCGTCTTGCACATGATCGCCCAGGTTCAGGCTGTCCCAAGGCGCGGGTGATTGACCGCCGGCCCGGCTGGTGAACACAGCGCGAACCCCGCTGGGTGCAGGCCACTGCGGAATCAACCATTCGGGGTGCCAGTGCGCGTTCAAGGGGTTTTTCTACTCGTTGTCCGGGCAGGCCGAGGGTTGGGCCTGGGCAAACGCCGGCAAAGCCATGCAAGCCTCAAAAGCCGCCATGGTGCGGGGCAAACCCGTCAAGTTCACCTCAAAGCGTTGGGCATTGAAGATCTGCGGCACCAGGCAGCAGTCGGCCAGGGTCGGGGTCTGGCCGTAGCAGTAAAGAGCAGGCGGCAGCTGGGCCAATTGCCGTTCAAAGGTTTGCAGACCGGTGCGGCACCAATGGTGGTACCAGCCGTTTTTAGCGGCTTCGTCAATTTTCAGCTCTCTCACCAGGTGCTTGAGCACGCGCAGGTTGTTCAGGGGGTGTATTTCACACGCCACCGACTGCGCCAGCGCCCGCACTTTGGCCCGTCCCAGCGCATCGGCCGGTAACAGGGGCGGGGTGGGATGGGTTTCGTCCAGGTACTCGATGATGGCCATCGATTGCGATAGAAGTTCGCCATCGGTTTGAAGCAGCGGCACCAGCGTGTCGACCGACAAGTCTGCAAAGGGCGGTTTTTTATGGTCGCCGCGATTCAGATGCACCGGCACGTAGTCGTAAGCCAGTCCCTTGAGATTGAGCGCAATGCGCACCCTGAAGGACGCCGAGGACCGGTAGTAACTGTGTAACTTCATATTGAAAGGATACCCGCGGCATCCGCTAAACGCGAAGGCCTTGCAGCCAGGGCTGGTCAGTAACTGCCATGGTCACGCGCCATGCTTTCAAACTTGGTAATACGGTTCAAGAAAGTCAGCCTGACGGTGCCGGTCGGGCCGTTACGCTGCTTGCTGATGATCACCTCGGCAACACCAGGCTCTTTACAGGCTTCCTTGGTGTAGTACTCGTCGCGGTAAATGAACATGATGACGTCGGCATCCTGCTCGATCGCGCCGGATTCGCGCAAGTCACTCATCATGGGCCGTTTGTCTGTACGCGACTCGACGCCGCGGCTGAGCTGCGACAAGGCAAGCACC
Organism: Comamonadaceae bacterium; assembly: GCA_947505915.1. The sequence goes on along the minus strand of CANNNH010000182.1, from coordinate 1,732 downwards.
GGGCATTGCAACTCTTTGGCCAGCATTTTCAGGCCGCGAGAAATCTCGCCCACGGCGGTGGCGCGGTTTTCTTCGTTCATGCTGCTCGAGACACTCATGAGCTGCAGGTAGTCGACCACGATCAAGCCCAGTTGGCCGAAGTGGCGAGACAGCCGGCGGGCATTGGCGCGCAACTCGCTGACTGTCAGGCCCGGAGTTTCATCAATGTGCAAAGAAATATTGCGCAATTTCTCGATGGATTCAATCAGGCGCGGCCACTCTTCAGGGGACAGCTTGCCGGTGCGCAGATGGCTCTGGTCAATGCGCCCGATAGAGCCGACGATACGCACCGCCAACTGGGAGGCGCCCATCTCCATAGAAAAAACGGCCACCGGCAGGCCTTCGTTGAGCGCCACATGCTCGGCAATATTGATGGCCAGCGCTGTCTTGCCCATGGATGGTCGCGCCGCGAGAATGATCAGGTCGCCCTTCTGAAAGCCCGATGTCTCACGGTCCAGATCATGAAAGCCGGTGGGCACGCCTGTGATGTCATTGGGGTTTTTCGACATTTCAGTGACACGGTCCAGCAAATTGACCACCAACGTGTCCATGCTGTGAAAGCCCTGCTTCATGCGCGAGCCCTGCTCACCGATCTTGAAAATCTTTTGTTCGGCCTCGTCCAGGATCGTGGCCACCGCCTTGCCCTGCGGACTGAAAGCCTGGGTCGCGATCTCATCACTGGCCTTGACCAGCTTGCGCAGGATGGAGCGCTCGCGCACGATCTCCGCGTAGCGCCGAATATTGGCCGCGCTCGGCACGTACTGCGCCAGAGAATTGAGGTAGCCCAAGCCGCCTACATCGTCGGCCTTACCCTGAGTTTGCAAGTATTCATAGACCGTGATCACATCGGCCGGTTTGCTGGCGTTGATCAACGCGCCCACCGCGGCATAAACCAGTTTGTGCTCGTAGCGGTAGAAATCCTCGTCCACCAGCAGATCGCCCACCCGGTCCCAGGCGCTGTTGTCCAGCAGCAAGCCGCCCAGCACGCTGGACTCGCCTTCAATGGAATGCGGGGGCACGCGCAGCTGGGCTATTTGCCGGTCTGGGCTGTAGCTGGCGTTGTCAAGAGCAGAAAGTACGGCGGACATGAATTTCCTGAGAAGACAGCCATGTTAATGCCACAGCACGCAATGACCGCGGGATAAGTCTGTGGACAAGTGGTGCAGCACCAGTGTAAAAGTGGTGCAATTCCGGTGTAAATGTTTTGGCAAGGCGCAATCCGCTACGGCGCGCGCTCAAGAACGCCACATTGAAAAAGCCGCTCCAAAGAGCGGCTTTTCAAAAAGCGCAGCGGCGCTAAGCGAGACTTAAGCGGTTTCGCCGTAGACCGTCACAGTCACGTCAACCGTGACATCGGTGTGCAAAGCAACGCTCACCGGATGGTCGCCAACAATCTTCAAGGGACCATTGGGCATGCGGATCTGGGACTTCAGCACGGCAAAGCCTTGCTTGCTCAATTCCTGGGCGATGTCAGCGTTGGTGACGGAGCCGAACAAGCGACCATCAACACCGGCTTTTTGGGTCAGCTTGACGACAGTGCCGCTCAGCTTGGCGCCTTGGGCCTGGCATTCGGCCAGTTTGGCCGCGGCGATTTTTTCAAGTTCGGCGCGCTTGACCTCGAATTCCTTGATGGCCACTGCGGTGGCGCGGCGTGCGCGGCCCGAAGGGATCAGGAAATTACGGGCGTAACCGT
>CANNNH010000181.1 GCA_947505915.1 Comamonadaceae bacterium | reverse complement strand
GCACCTGGGGTCTTGCGCGAAATTTTGCAAGGCACCACCGCCATGGTCATGCCACCTGAAATATTGGTGGGCATCGCTACCTCGGACGATGCAGCGGTGTATCAGCTCAACGAGCACCAGGCCTTGATCGCCACCACCGATTTTTTCATGCCCATCGTGGACGACCCGATGGACTTTGGCCGCATCGCCGCCACCAATGCTTTGAGCGATGTGTATGCCATGGGGGGCACACCCATCATGGCCTTGGCCTTGGTGGGCATGCCCATCAATGTGCTCAGCACCCAAGTGATTGGGCGCATTTTGGAAGGCGGCAACACGGTGTGCAAAGCCGCGGGCATTGTGGTGGCCGGGGGCCACACCATCGACTCGGTCGAGGCCATTTACGGCTTGGTGGCTTTGGGTTTGGTGCACCCGTCTCGGGTCAAGCGCAATGCCGATGCCCAGGTGGGCGACCGTTTGATTTTGGGCAAACCCATTGGCGTGGGCGTGCTGTCGGCGCTGCTCAAAAAAGAGCAACTCTCTCCCGAAGGCTATGCCCACATGCTGGCGGTGACCACGCAATTGAACACCCCTGGCCCGGTGTTGGCGGCCATCGATGGGGTGCATGCGATGACCGATGTGACCGGTTTTGGCCTGGCAGGCCATGCCTTGGAGTTGGCACGAGGCGCTGGCGCTGCGGTGCGTTTGGACTGGTCGCGCGTGCCGTTGCTGCCGGGTGTGCATGCGGGAGCGCTGGCAGGCGCCGTCACTGGTGCATCTGGGCGCAATTGGCAAGGCTATGGCACCGAAGTGGCGCTGTCGGCCAGCCTGGACTCCTTGGCCCAAACCTTGTTGACTGACCCCCAGACCAGCGGGGGGTTGTTGGTGAGTTGTGCGCCCGACTGTGTGGGTCAGGTGCTGGATGTGTTTGCCCGCATGGGTTTTGGCCAGGCTTGTGAGGTGGGTGAGGTGGTGGCCGCCCAAACCACCTCAGCGCCATTGCAGGTGTATTGAACCCAAGGTGCGCAGACGCTCAACGGGGCCTGCTTGGTGCAGGCGCGTCACCCCTGAACTGTTGGGCAGAGGGTCAAGCCAAAGCCTGGGGCATCAAGCGCGGGCCCATCTGATCAGCCAGCGCGGGCTGCGAAAGTGCACGATGCGGCGGTAAAAGTCGATATAAAACAAGGCAAATACCGCCATGCACAGCAGCAATGCGCTGGTCTGGGTGTGAAACACGCAGGCCAAGGCCGCGGGCACCGCCGACAAAACAAAGCCATATGCGGCCACCTGTGCGTTGGCTGTATTTTTTTCGGTCGCACTCAGGTGCAAGCCCGGGCGCAGCACCAAGCGGCGATAAATCAAGGTGTGCAAGTGCAAAGCATCGGGGTGGTTGATGGGGTGGGTGCGCACAAATTTGCGCCGGTACATGCTGTACACCGTCTCGACCAAGGGGTAAATGCCGACCAACACCGGGGCCATGGGGGAGATTTCCGGTGTGCGGTGAGGAATCATCAGGCCCAAAAAGACCACCCAAAAGCCCAGCAGGTAAGCCCCACCATCGCCCAAGAAAATTCTGCCCCAGGGCCAGTTCCACACCAAAAAACCCAGTGTGGCTCCGGCACCGAGCAAGCACCAGCGAAACACCATGGCATCGTCCGCCAGCCAAGCCAGGCCCGCAATACCGACCAAAAAGGCGATCACGCTGCCCGAAGCCAAACCATGAAAACCATCAATGATATTGATGGCATTGACAAAACCCGCAATGACCAAGGCGGTCAGCAAAAAAGCGGCGAAGGGCAAGGACAAAAAAACATCGATGATGTAGATATCAGTGCGCTTGACCCCGAGCTGAAAAACCATATAGACAACAGCCGATGAAGCCAGGGCCATGAGCAAGCGCACATTGGCAGAAACCTTGTGGGTCAGGTCTTCCACCAAGCCGCCGATGAACACCGGTGCGCAAGCCAGCATGACCCAGGCGCCCAGCCAGCCGTCTTTCGGAAAGTACTGGTATGAGACCCCAAAACCCAGCAACATACCCGTGAAGATGGACAAGCCACCCAAACGAGAGGTGGTTTTGGCATGAAACTTTTGTATCCCGGTGCCCTTGTCCATGCCCCAATGCCAATGTGCACTGGCCCAGATCAACAAGCCGGCGGTCAACACCGAAGCGGCCAGTCCTGCCAGCGGGGGAATCCAATAAAAGGGGGTGAAAGTCATCTTGGGGTTCAACAACAGTTGGCACAGGCCTCTCGCAACGCCGACAAATATTATCGTTGATTGAAACTATTTGAGTCGGGGCAGAAGCCAAGCGCAATGCTGCGGATTGTGCACCTTTGATCGATGCGGTGTCTTTGCCCGCAGGCAAGGGCGTGCAGCTTATTCGTCTGTACCGCACCGCGGATGGGCCAGAGGACTCCCCACGCAGGGGATCACCCGGCCAAAAGTTTCATTTCTTGCGATATGCGCTCGTAATGGGCCAGCGCCAACTCGGTGGGCTTGAGGTATTTGGTGCGCCGATTGCCTTCGACAAAGACATGTTCAATCAAACCTTGGCCGCGCAGGGCCTCGAGTTTGCGGTGGATGCTGGCCGGCGAGGCTATGTGTTTGAGCTCCATGGCCTTGGTCACTTGCAAGGGGGTGCCCTCGAGCTCGCCCAAGGCAATGACCTCCAGCAATTTGATGCACTCTTGGTCGAGATCCCGAAAAGGGGCTTGGTTTTCCATGGAAAGAACGATTTTGACCAAGCGCAAATACGCCAGGGCAGCATGGCTGGACATCCGATTGCCTTTCTAGGGTGGGTCACTGTTCCATTACTCAATCAATCAGGTGATTGAGTTTTGGGTGCGGGCAGATTCTAGTGCCCCGCCGACGGGCTTTGGGTGCCAAAGGTGACAAATGGGCATCCGCCCCAGCTTTGTGGCCACTGAAACGTAGATTTCAGGAACGAAATGGATGAAAACACCAAGCCCACCTGGGGGCTTGGGCTTGTTAAAGTAAGCCCCTTGATTCAACCCGCCAACACAGGAGCCAGGCCATGAGCGAAGAAGCATCAATTTCCCAGAAACCCAACCCGGTTCACCTCATGTTGGGCATCATTTTCGGTTTGATTGTGATTTTTTTGCCCCGTGCTTTGGGGCCTGAGTCTCGGGACGGCTTTTTGCAATATGTGTTTCAGGTCATCTTTTTGTGCCTGTGTATTTACTTGATTGGACGGTTTGTCCAAAGCCGCAAACCCAAGAATTAAACCCACCATGACCGATCACCAACCCCACGACCACCCGCACAGCCATGCGCCCACCGATTGGAAGCATGACGGGGTGCGTGTCGTCCCAGGCGATCAGCTCGACGGCAATGTGCCGTCAACCCCGGGCATGGACCGCAAGGCGGCGATCAACTTTGCCCGCGTCGGTGCGCAAAAGCTGTGGGCAGGCACGGTCACCATCCATGCCAACGCCAAAACGGGTGCCCACCACCATGGGCATTTGGAGAGTGTGATTTATGTGGTCAAGGGTCGTGCCCGCATGCGCTGGGGTGAGCGCTTGGAGTTCACGGCCGAGGCCGGTCCAGGGGACTTTATTTATGTGCCGCCCTATGTGCCACACCAAGAAATCAATGCCAGCCCCACCGAGGTGCTCGAGTGCGTGCTGTGCCGCAGCGATGGCGAAGCGGTGGCCATCAATTGGGACATCGCGCCGGCAGAACCGCCCGAGCAGGTGCTGTGGGTGGACCCCACCCATCCCCACGGCGGGGTTTGAGCGGCATCAGGGGTTGACCATCACCAATTTGCCCATCACCCGGCGCGAACCCATCAGGGCATAGGCTTCGTGCAATTGGGCCATGGGCAGGGTGCGGTCGATGACGGGTTTGATTTTCCCCAGCGCATACCACTGGGCCAACTCTGCCATCATGGCGCGGTTGGCGGCGGCCTCACGCTTGGCATAGTCGCCCCAAAACACGCCCACCACCGAGGCACCTTTGAGCAAGGCCAAGTTCAGGGGCAATGAAGGTATGGGGCCAGCGGCAAAGCCCACCACTAAATAGCGCCCGCGCCAGGCGATGGAGCGAAAGGCCGGCTCGGTGTAATCGCCACCCACGGGGTCGTAAATCACATCGGGCCCTTTGCCATCGGTCAGGGCTTTGATGCGCTCGCGCAGGTTTTCGCTGGCGTAATTGATGCTGGCGTCAGCGCCTTGGGCCAAGCACAGTTGGCATTTCTCGTCGCTGGAGGCCGCGGCAATCACCCGAGCGCCCATGGCTTTGGCAATTTGTATGGCGGAGGTACCCACCCCACCGGCGGCACCCAGCACCAGCACCGTCTCGCCGGCGCGCAACTGCGCGCGGTCGACCAAGGCGTGGTGCGATGTGGCGTAAATCATGATGAAGGCCGCCGCGTCCACCGCCGGAAAGTTGGGTGGCAAAGGCACGCATTGATCGGCTTTGGCCAGGGTGTGGGTGGCAAAGCCACCGGTGCCCGACAAGCAGGCCACGGCT
>CANNNH010000180.1 GCA_947505915.1 Comamonadaceae bacterium | reverse complement strand
CGCATCGATATCTAGGTCCAACTCGGAGGAGTCCCCCGTATTGATCGGCTGCCGTTCTTGCTATCGCATCGGGACTGTGCTGCGCTGGCTCTTGTCTACGATAACAAACTCTAGAAAAACGAGTTTTTCCGTTGCGCTCAAATTGCGGTGCGCATGAATCATCCCGGGCCGAACGTGGAGGCTGTCCCCCGGCTTCAGCGTGACGGGTTCCTTTCCCTCCTCCTGCCAAACGCCCGATCCTTCGAGCACATAGAACACCACATGGGAAGGGTGGTAGTGCTTCGGGTTTTGACCGCCCGGAGCATACGTCGTGTGAAGCACACGAAACTCCTTGCCCGGCATAGTTATGTCGTCGAAAACATGCCGTGCTACAGCAGTGATGCCGGCGCGCTCGCCTGTTGCCCCAGCTAAGGCCTGCGCATTGGAAATGGCCGGACCGACCAGCAGAGCGCAAAAGGTGCATACGAGTTTCTTCATGCTTCTTCCTTCAGTGTCATGAGGGGTGCAGTCTAGCATGCGGGGTATAGTTCAGGTATCGATAATGGGCGTTTAGATATCCACCGTGGGTTATACCGAATGAGCGTGAGTTTGATCGACAGAAGGGTGACGCTGCGCGAGCTGCGTCTTTTTCTCGCGGTAGCGCAGTCTGGAAGCATCTTGAAGGCCGCGAACGAGATCGGCCTCACACAGCCGGCACTTTCAAAGTCAATCGCCGAACTGGAGCGGACATTCGGCGTTCGATTGTTCGATCGGACGAATCGGGGCGTGACTACCACTCCTCAAGGCGAGGTTCTATTACGGCGGGCGACGGGAATGTTTGAGGAGCTGCGTCAAGCTGTAGACGAGTTGGGCGCGTTGGCAGATGCAAGCATTGGAGAGTTGCGGCTCGGGGGCACACCAAGCATGTGTGCTGGAATGCTGCCTCTGGCTCTCACCACCATCCTCAAAGAGCGGCCTAAATTCCGTTTCCATGTGGCAGAACTTGAGTCGGGAAAGCTCGGAAGCGAAGTACTTGCGAGATCGCTGGACATCGGCATAGGCCGCGAGCAATTGGGTGTTGAGAACAATGGCTTGACTTTCGACCGGTTGTTCGATGATCGATTGTTCATAGTCGCTGGAGCACTTCATCCACTCGCAAGTCGAAGAACGACGACATTGGAGGAAGCCGCCCGCCAACAATGGGTGCTTCCAGTGACAGACGGCGGGGTAACAGCACAGTTGGCAACTGAGCTGCGCAAGCACGGGTTGGAGCTGCCACACTCCGTCGTCACGTCTATGTCAATGCTCGTCCGATATGAGCTGATTGCGACAAACGGGTTTCTCACAGCCATGTACGGCTCGGTGCTTCGCTTCGGGAAAGTGCCGAGATTCCTGCGGGTTCTACCGATAGATCTGCCCATCGGCATGCCAATTGGATTGCTTCGGCTAAGAAACCGCACGCTAGCGCCAAGTGCGGAGTTGTTCGCCATGGTCACTCGGGGCATCGTCCGACCCATGCACTCGTTAAGCGCAAAGCAGCTACGCCGCGAGATGCAAGCAAATTCGTGACCCTGCACTCCGCAGCGTCTACAACCGCAATCCCGGGCTTAGCTGCAGTCTTGTCAAACCTCCGTCGCCACCAGCCGCTGCAATGATCATGCAGTTTCTGCTTCTGAGCGCGGACACGCGCACCGTCTGCACGCTGCGCAATACTCTGGCGAAGTCGCTTGCCCCGACGCTTCCACCGACTGCGGACTTAGCTGATGTACTGAATGGGTCCAAGACCCATTCAGTACCCCTTTCGACGCACGCTGCTGCACACCACCTGCACGCTGCGCAACACGCTGGCCTAAGCCGCTTGGGCCGACGCTTTCGCTGACTTCTGACTTAGCTGATGTACTGAATGGGTCCAAGTCCCATTCGGTACATCTTTTGACCTATACTGACGCACATCGGCCGGTGCAAGAGGCTATCAAACTGGCGTAAGGGGGCGCGCTACATACCGGCACGATGGACCCAGTAAGAACGTCTCTTCGCGAAGCCTTGCCGCATCACCCATCTGCCGCCCTCCACCATCCACAAGCCCTCTCGATGCAACTCGCAGTAAGTCGGCCTGCACGAGCGCCATCGGACTAATGCGATTACGAGAGCATCGTCTGACCTCTCGTGTTGGGCACTCGGCTCGTCCTCCATGCAGCCTTCGTACGTCCAGCGAAAGATCTCCAATTCGGCTGGACTGCAGGGATTGAAAGTTCGATCGGGCAACAACGCCGCAGCACCGATTACCTCCGCCTGGTGCGGACCCCAAGACTCCTCAGGAGGTCTCCTCCAAAGGGAGCGGCCGAACTTGTTGGTTGCAATCGGAACCTCGTATTCCAAGCGATCGTTCCAAAGCTCCACGCATGACGGCGCCTTCGACGCAACCGTTTCGACCAGCGCCGCGCCTACGTCCATCTCAATCCCGAGTTCCAGCAATGCCGTCAGTACAACATCTGCCAGATCAAAGACGCTGCCGCCCTGAAGCTCAAGCCCTCGCTGAAGGCCGGCGAACACGGCCGCAGCAGAAGCTGCAGAGTTCTTAGCGGACAGGTTTGTTTCTCCGGGTCTGGGGCTGCGGTTAGGGTCATCAGACATAGCGCTGAGCATTCCGACCGGTGTTTGGGGTGCCCAAGTAGGGTAGGCACGAGTTCGAGTGCTTACCGGCACAAGCACTTGCATTGTGTCGCGCTGGTCCATCTGCGCTGCGCAACCCCCTGGCGGAAGCCGTCTTCGCTGCTGCACACCATCAGCACGCCGCGTAACACGCTGGCCAAAGCCGCTTGGGCTGACGCTTCCGCCACGCTCAGACTTAGCTGATGTACTGCAGCGCGGCAGCGATGGATTCGATCAGGTCGGCTTGCGTGATGTTCGTGCTCATGGGGCTTCCAGGGGGCTTGAGAAGGTGTGCGCCGCTTCAAAGACGCGCAGGTCTTTGCTAGGGTGAACCGACCCGTATTTTGACAGCGAACTCTTCGGGAGCCTGACATGGCCGATCACCCGCCCGACGGCGGTACCACCCGGCTGGAGCGCGACAGCTTCGGCGACATCCGCGTGCCGGCGGCGCGCCTGTGGGGGGCGCAGACCCAGCGTTCCCTGCAGCATTTCGATATTTCGACCGAATGCCTGCCCGATGAGCTCATCCATGCCCTGGTGCTGGTCAAGCGGGCGGCGCGGCTCGGGCCGTGCTGTTTGGCTTGATGGCCGAGGGGGCGAGAGAGATTCGCCTGATCAACCGTACCCGCGCCAAGGCCGAGGCACTGGCCGAGGACATGGGGGGTGTCGTCCAGGTGCTGGATTGGGAACAGCGAGAAGCCGCGCTTGAAGGCTGCGCCCTGCTGGTCAACACCACCAACCAGGGCATGTACGGCCAGCCGCCGCTGGACATCCGGCTGGACGCGCTGCCCCTGTCGGCCATGGTGTCCGACCTGATCTATATCCCGCTGGAAACGCCCCTGCTGGAGGCGGCGCGTCTGCGCGGTCACCAGACGGTCAACGGTCTTGGCATGTTGCTCAACCAGGCGGTGCCAGCGTTTGAGGCCTGGTTTGGCGTCAAACCGGAAATTACCGGCGAACTTCGTCAGGCTATTTTGGCCACATTTCAATGATGGGTGTTCTGACCGAACCCAAGATCGACGCGCACTGCCATGTGCTCGATCCGGCCAAGTTCCCGTATAACCCGGACGTGGCTTACCACCCCGCTGGACAGGAAATGGGCAAGGCGGAGTACTTCCTGCAGCTCATGGCGTGTTACGAGGTCAAGCACGCCCTGCTGGTGGGGCCCAACTCGGGCTATGCCACCGACAACCGCTGCCTGCTGCATGCCCTGCAGATCGGGCAAGGCGCATTTAAGGGCATTGCGGTGGTGCCCAACGACTGCCCGCTTGAAACCCTGCAGGTGCTCAAAGCCCAGGGTGTGATTGGCCTGGCGTTCAATGCGGCACTGATGGGGTTTGATTTTTATGCCGGCATAGAGCCCTTGCTGCGGCGCTTGCGCCAGCTGGACATGTGGGCGCAGTTCCAGGTCGACAAAGACCTGTTGCCTCGATTTCTGCCCATGCTCTCGCGGGTGGATGTGAAAGTCATGGTGGACCATTGCGGCCGCCCGCACCTGCCCGATGGGGTGTCACAGGCCGGATTTCAGGCCTTGCTGGCGCTGGGTCGCGAGCAGCGGGCGGTGGTCAAGCTCTCGGGCTTCGCCAAGTTTTCTGAAGCGGGTTACCCGTTTGCGGACGTGCGACCGTATGTGCAGGCGCTGGTGCGCGATTTCGGACTGAAGCAGTGCGTCTGGGCATCGGACTGGCCTTACCTGAAGGCGCCGTACCGCCTCGATTACGGCCCCATGCTGCGCACGTATGAATCGATGTTCACCCCCCAGGAGCGCCGGCAGCTGATGTGGTTGTCGCCGAATCAACATTTTGGATTCTGAACGTACCTTTTGAATTCGAGTGGCGGCTTTGGGTCG
>CANNNH010000179.1 GCA_947505915.1 Comamonadaceae bacterium | reverse complement strand
ACACGTTCTTGCAGCCCATGTCTTTGCACATTGATGGCGGCGACCGCCAAGGCATCAGCAGAAATATCCAAAGCCTGAACATCTAGTTGTGGGTAGGCAAGCGCGACCAACACTGCAAGACTGGCGCCCCCTGTGCATAAATCGAGAGCGTTGGTTGCATCTGGGTTGAGCCATGGGTCAATGCTGCCGTCAGCCAACACTTCAGCAATCAAGCTGCGCGGTATCAAGCAGCGCTCATCTACATAGAAAGACACGCCTTGCAGCCATGCTTCTTGGGTCAAATAGGCCAAGGGTTTGCGGGATTGAATGCGCTGGGTCAATAAACCAAGAACGGCTTGAACAGAAGCCTCTGGCAGGTCGTCAAGCAGCGTTTGGGTATCTACATCCAAAGGCTGGCCTAACTTCCACAGGACCAGCCAAGCGGCTTCATCGGCGGCTTGCAAAGTGCCTTGTCCAAAGCTCACCTGTGCATCTAGCAAGGCTTTGGCGCAGTTTTCAATCAATTCAGAAGTTGTCATGCGCTGGTCTGGCGCTGCAAGCCTTGCAAAATTCGCAGGTAAATATTTTTCAATGTGTCTATATCGCTCACGCGGACATGCTCATCAATTTTGTGGATGCTGTCGTTGGGGGGGCCTAGCTCTATAACTTGTGGACATATTTGCGCAATGAAACGTGCGTCGCTGGTACCACCTGTTGTGGACAGTTCGGTATCAATGCCGGTTTCAGCCTGAATGGCTTCTTGAACCACGCCCAACAAATTGCCAGGGATAGTGAGGAAAGGCAGCCCGCCCAAAGTCCATTTCAAGTTGAAATCCAGCTGGTGTTTATGTAACACGGCTTCTAGGCCTTGCTTCAATTCGTCGTCGGTTGATTCGGTGCTGAATCGAAAATTGAAATCAACCACCAATTCGCCGGGGATGACATTGTTGACACCTGTACCCGAGTGAATATTGCTCACTTGCCAGCTGGTGGGCTGAAAGAAATCATTGCCCTTGTCCCAACTGATGGCGGCTAATTCAGCCAAGGCAGGTGCGAACAAATGGATAGGGTTGCTGGCCAGTTGGGGATAGGCAATATGACCTTGCACGCCTTTGATGGTGAGTTTGCCACTCAGTGTGCCTCGGCGACCGTTTTTCACCATGTCCCCGATGCGATGGACCGCAGTGGGCTCACCCACAATGCACCAATCAATTTTTTCATCTCGCGCTTTGAGCCACTCCACCACTTTCACTGTGCCATCAACCGAGGGACCTTCTTCATCGCTAGTCAGCAAGAAAGCGATGGAAAAGCGAGGATGTGCCTCTTGTCTTAAAAACTCTTCGGTCGCAACCACCATGGCAGCCAAAGAGGTTTTCATATCACTGGCACCACGTCCAAATAACTTGCCATCCCTGTGGCTAGGGGTGAAAGGGTCTGTGGTCCATTTATCTAAGGGGCCGGTAGGAACCACATCGGTGTGACCTGCAAACACCAAGGTGGGCCCTTTAGGTGAACAACGCTTGATCGCCCACAGATTGCTTACCCTGAAGTTGTCTGGACCAAAGTTCAAACGCTCTGATTCAAAATTGCAAGCGTTCAAACGCTCGCCCAAAACTTCTAAGCACCCCGCATCATCGGGGGTGACAGAGGGGCGAGCAATCAGTCGCTCAGTCAACTCAAGGGTGGCAGACATCTCAGTCTCGAAGTAAATCGTTCAAGCTGGTTTTGGCGCGGGTTTGTGCGTCCACGCGTTTGACAATGACGGCGCAGTAAAGGCTGTATTTGCCATCTGCACTGGGCAGGTTGCCCGAGACCACGACCGATCCAGAAGGCACCCGTCCATAGGTCACTTCACCTGTGGCGCGGTCGTAAATTTTGGTGCTTTGGCCGATATAAACACCCATAGAGATGACCGAATTTTCTTCGATGATGACGCCTTCAACCACCTCGGAACGTGCGCCAATGAAGCAGTTGTCTTCAATGATGGTGGGGTTGGCTTGCACAGGCTCTAAAACACCACCAATGCCGACGCCTCCTGAGAGGTGTACGTTCTTGCCAATCTGAGCGCAAGAACCCACAGTGGCCCAAGTGTCGACCATGGTGTTTTCGTCCACATAGGCACCTATGTTGACGTAGCTGGGCATCAGGATGGCGCCTTTGGCAATGTAGCTGCCACGACGCGCCACAGCAGGCGGCACCACACGCACACCGCTGGCTTTCATTTGGGCTTCGTCCATGTTGGAGAACTTGGTTTGAACTTTGTCATAAAAGCCCAAGTCACCTGCCTTGACCACTGCGTTGTCTTTCAAGCGAAACGACAGCAGAACAGCTTTTTTGATCCACTGGTGGGTGGTCCATTGGCCCACAGCCTCACGGGTGGCCACGCGCAAGCGGCCTGAGTTGAGTTCGGCGATCACATGCTCAACAGCGTCGCTCAATTCTTTGGGGGCAGAGGATGGGCTGTATTGGGTACGGTTTTCCCAAGCAGTATCAATAATGGTTTGCAGTTGTTGGCTCATGTGGATGGTGGGTAGTGGGATTGAACAAATTGAACGATACGTTGTGCTGCCTCAAGACATTCCTGAGGTTGTGCGACCAATGCCATGCGAATTCGGCCTTGGCCAGGGTTGACGCCGTTGACTTCTCGCGCCAAATAACGACCTGGCAACACAGTGACATTGTATTGAGCCAGCAATTCAACCGCAAAAGCCTCATCGTCACCACCCGGGACACCTGCCCAAAGGTAAAAACCCGCGTCAGGCAAAGCGACATCCAGCACTTGAGACAAAAGAGGGGTGATTTGGGCAAATTTTTCTCTGTACAGCGCACGGTTTTCTTCAACGTGAACTTCGTCATTCCAAGCCGCGACACTGGCTGCTTGCACCATGCCGCCCATGGCGCTGCCGTGGTAGGTGCGGTAGCGCAAAAAAGCCTCTATCAGCTTGGCGTCGCCCGCCACAAAGCCACTGCGCATGCCCGGTACATTGCTGCGCTTGGACAGGCTGGTGAAGCTGACCAAATTGCGAAAATCTGTGCGACCCGACAGCATCGCGGCTTCTAGACCACCAAGTGGCGGCTTATCGCCAAAGTAAATTTCGCTGTAACACTCATCGCTGACCAACACAAAGCCATATTTGTCAGAGAGCGCAAACAGTTTTTGCCACTCAGCCAAGGGCATCACTGCGCCGGTAGGGTTGCCTGGCGAGCAGACAAACACCAGCTGTGTTTTGGCCCACACAGCTTCAGGAACGCTGTCCCAGTCCACTGCAAAATTATTTTCTGCTCGACTGGCCACAAAAAAGGCTTGTGCGCCTGCCAGCAAAGCCGCGCCTTCATAAATTTGATAGAAAGGGTTGGGACAGACCACCCATGCATCGGGTTGACCATTTAACACCGTTTGCGCAAATGCAAACAAGGCTTCGCGAGATCCATTCACCGGCAGCACTTGGTTGGCAGGGTCTGCGCTGACTTTGTAGCGGCGTTTGAGCCAGTCGCTGCAAGCCTGACGCAAAGCCAACCCACCAGCGGTGGCGGGATAAGCTGACAAAGCCTCCATATTTGCCGATAAAGCCTGCAAAACCAAGGCTGGTGCGGGGTGGCGAGGTTCGCCAATGCCAAGGCTGATAGCGGTTAAGTTTGGTTTGGGGCTGACACCTGTAAACAAATGGCGTAAACGTTCAAACGGGTAGGGCTGCAACTGGGAAAGATGGGGGTTCATGGCTGATATTATCGGGGTCTATGTACAGCCACCTCGACCCCAGCAAAGCCCAAGAATTCGCCATGGACCAAGGCCAGATGCTGAACTTGGCGCAAACCTTCCAAGACAGCTTGGAAAAAGACCTTGCTTCATTGCATTCGGCCTTGGCCAGTCAAGAAGCAGAACCGGTTCAGCGCTTGCTTCACTCACTCAAAGGCTATGTCACTTTTTTGTGTGGTCCCGAACTCAGCCAGCAGATGATTCAACTCGAGGCCATGAGCCGAGCCAAGCATTTGGCTGAACTCGCCGGCGACATCGCCAAAGCCATTCCCCCCTTGCAAAGTCTTTTGTCTGAAGTGGGTCAATGGATTGAAAAAGATTTGAAGCCTGCTACCTGATTTTTTTATTCTTCAACGATTTAACCTTTTAAAAGGGCTTTAGGTGCGTCTTAATTCGATCAAGCTCTCCGGTTTCAAGTCTTTCGCTGATCCGACAAATTTTTTATTACCTGGCCAATTGGTCGGGGTTGTGGGTCCCAATGGATGTGGTAAATCCAACATCATTGACGCGGTGCGTTGGGTGCTGGGTGAAAGCCGTGCCAGCGAATTGCGTGGCGAGTCCATGCAGGATGTGATTTTCAACGGCACCACCAGCAGGAAACCCTCTAGCCGTGCCAGTGTTGAGCTGGTTTTTGACAACGCCTCGCACCGCGCAGGTGGGCAGTGGAATCAGTTTGCTGAAATTGCCGTCAAGCGTGTGCTGACACGCGATGGCACCAGCAGCTATTACATCAACAACCAACCTGTT
>CANNNH010000178.1 GCA_947505915.1 Comamonadaceae bacterium | reverse complement strand
TTGCTCGATCAAGCCTTTGTTCTGGGCTTGCGCCAATGGGGCTTCGATGGCACTCAATGGCAAGCCCGTGCGGACGCTGAAGTCGCTCAACGCAAAACCATGTTTCAAGCGGAACGCATTGAGGGCAAACTCAAACGTCAGGTCTCTGCGGGCCACTTCATGGCCCTGGCTCACCGCTTGCCCAGACATGGCTTGCTTTTGGTACAGGGCGGGTTCACGGTAGCGAATCAAGCGCAACACCCGGTGCGGAAAACTGATCTTGCTGTGCGCCCCAGCGCCAATGCCCAAATAGTCACCAAATTGCCAGTAGTTGGTGTTGTGCCAGCACGCATGGCCTTTTTGCGCATAGGCCGACACTTCATACCGCGCCATGCCTTGCTCAGCGGTGCCCTGGGTGATGATGTCGAGCATGTCAAAAGCCTCGTCCTCCTCTGGCAAGCTGGGCGGGTGGCGCTCGAACCAGGTGTTGGGCTCGATGGTCAGGTGGTAGATCGACAAGTGCGGCGGGGCCAGGCCCAGCGCGGTGTCCAAATCGTGCTGCAAGGCGCTCAGGCTTTGGCCTGGCAAGGCATACATCAGGTCGATGTTGAAAGTGTCAAAAGCCTCGGCAGCTTCCCGCACAGCGGCCATGGCTTGGTCGGCATCGTGCACCCGGCCCAAGGCGCGCAAGCTGTCGTTGTGAAAACTTTGCACACCCACCGACAAGCGCGTGACGCCTGCTGCTCGGTAGCCGTGAAAGCGATCGGTCTCAAAAGTACCCGGGTTGGCCTCCAAGGTGATTTCGCAATCGGGCACCAAGGGCAACAAAGCACGGATGTGCCCGAGCAATTGCTCAATCGCCCAAGGCTCAAACAAGCTGGGTGTGCCCCCACCGATGAAGATGCTGTGCACCGGTCGTCCCCACACCAAGGGTAAGGATTGCTGCAAATCGGCTACCACCGCCTGGATATACGCCGCTTGCGGCAACTCCCCCATGGCAGGCCCCCAGGCATGCGAGTTGAAGTCGCAATATGGGCATTTTTTCAGGCACCAGGGCAAATGCACATACAAAGACAAGGGCGGCAAGGCGGGCAGCTGCAAGGTGCCCGGCCTGAGCCAATGCGCTGCATCGCCCAATTGGGCCAGGTCCAAGCTGGCAGGTGTGGGGCTCAAGCTCAGGCCCACTGCGCTTGCATCAGCGCCACCAGTTGCCTGGCAGCCCGGCCGCGGTGGCTGTATTGGTTTTTCACCTCAGGATCGAGTTCGGCAAAGGTTTGTCCCAGTTCTGGCAAGTACATGACCGGATCAAACCCAAACCCATGGCTGCCCTTCGGGGCGGTGGTGATCTCGCCCACTGCGCGACCCACGGCGATCAAGGGTTCAGGGTCTTGGGCGGTTCTGACTGCCACCAAAGTGCTGACCAAGGCGGCCCTGCGCTGGGCGACACCATCGAGTTGCTCCAACAAGGCGCGCACATTGCCGGCGTCTCCCTTGGGGTAGCCAAATTGGGTCGCATAGTGGGCGGTTTGCACCCCTGGCAAACCATCAAAGGCGTCCACACACAAGCCCGCATCATCGGCCACGGCTGGCAAACCCGTGAGCGCAGCGGCATGGCGCGCTTTGGCCAGGGCGTTTTCGACAAAGGTGTGGAAAGGCTCATCGGCCTCAGGCACATTGAAATCAGATTGGGGGCGCAATTGCCACCCTAAAGGGGCGAACAACATTTGCAACTCGGCCAACTTGCCCGCATTGTTCGATGCCAACACCAATTCACGCATGACCCCACCCATCAACCCAGGGCTTGCTGTTGCAACGCAAACAATTCTTGGATGCCTTTTTCGGCCAGGCCCAGCAATTGGTCCATTTCCAGGCGGGTGAAGGCCGCGCCCTCTGCCGTGCCTTGGACTTCCACAAAATGGCCCGCGCCGGTCATCACCACGTTCATATCGGTATCGCATGCAGAGTCTTCGGTGTACTCCAAGTCCAGCAAAGGCAGGCCTTTGAGAATGCCCACCGATATGGCAGCCACCGCATGGGTGATGGGTGACTGGCTGATCTTGCCGCTGGCCAGCAAGCCGCGAACGGCATCTTGGGCAGCGACATAGGCACCGGTGATGCTGGCTGTGCGGGTTCCGCCATCGGCTTGCAACACATCGCAATCAATTTGAATCGTGCGCTCGCCCAGCGCTTGCAAATCAAACACGGCCCGCAACGAGCGGCCAATCAAGCGTTGAATTTCTTGGGTGCGACCACTTTGTTTCCCCTTGGCCGCCTCGCGGTCACTGCGCGTGTGGGTCGCGCGCGGCAGCATGCCATATTCGGCAGTGACCCAGCCCTGTCCCGATCCGCGCTTGTGCGGGGGCACCTTTTCCTCGACAGAAGCCGTGCACAAGACCTTGGTTTGGCCAAACTCGATCAACACCGAGCCTTCGGCATGGATGGTGTAGTGCCGGGTGATGCGCACGGGGCGCATATGGTCGACGGCGCGGTGAAGGCGTGAGGCGGGCAAAGTCATGGCTGCTTTTTTCCATTTTGGAATCTGTTGAGGGCGCAATTGTCCCGCATATCACACGCTGAACCCGCGCCAGGTCCAGCTCCCTGTGATAATCCACTTTTGACAGCCCTATTTTTACCGTGCCCATTTACAGCATGACCGGTTACGCCAGCACACAAGTGCTGCTGGCGTCTGCCTCGGCCCCCTCCCCCTCAGCCCCAATGCGCCTGGGGTTTGAAATTCGCTCGGTCAACAGCCGTTTTTTGGACCTGGGGTTTCGCATGCCCGACGAGTTGCGCATGCACGAGGCCGCGCTGCGCGAATTGATCAGCGCCCAACTCAAACGCGGCAAGGTGGAGGTTCGGGCCCACCTCGAAGCCGATCAGCATGCGGGCTTGACCAAGCCCGATGCGGCAATGCTCGATCAATTGTCCCAATTGCAAGCACAGGTGCAAACCGTTTTGCCCCAGGCACGGGGCTTGAGCGTGGCCGACATCCTCAAGTTGTCTGTCCAACCACAGGCCAACCCCCAAGACCTGGGGGCGCCCTTGATGCAATTGGCCCAAGATGCTTTGGCCAGCCTGTTGCAGTCGCGGGCCCGCGAAGGCCAACGATTGGCCCTGCACCTGCTGGAGCAAGTGGGGCAGTTGCAAGCTTTGGTGGCCAAGGCACTGCCCTTGGTCCCCATCCTGGTGGCCCAACAACGGCAACGCTTTTTAGATCGCTGGCAAGAGGCCTTGGGCCTGGGCCAGGAATCTGCCAATGCCGACATGGCGCAAGACCGGGCTTTGAGTGAAGCCACCGCTTTCGCCATCCGCATTGATGTGGCTGAAGAGTTGACGCGTTTGGGCGCCCATCTGGAAGAAATCACCCAATGCCTGAATCGCCCGCCGGCCAAGGAAGGGGTTGGCAAGCGATTGGATTTTTTGATCCAAGAGTTGCACCGTGAAGCCAACACGCTGGGGTCGAAATCAGCCGCCTTGGAGATGACCCGCATTGGGGTTGACATGAAAGTCCTGATCGAGCAAATGCGCGAGCAGGTCCAAAACCTGGAGTAATGACCCATGGACTACCCTGGCAATGTGTATGTGGTGGCAGCGCCCAGTGGTGCTGGCAAATCCAGCTTGGTCAAGGCCTTGATGGAACTCGATGCGGCCGTGCGGCCCTCGGTTTCACACACCACCCGCCCGCCCCGCGGCCAAGAAAAGGATGGGCGCGAATACCATTTTGTGAGCGACGCCGCCTTTGATGCTTTGATACAAAACGAAGCTTTTTTGGAATGGGCCACGGTGCACGGACACCGCTACGGCACCTCCCGTGAGTCCATTGAGCAACGCATCGCGCAAGGGGCCGACGTGGTGCTGGAAATCGACTACCAAGGGGCGCTGCAAATCAAGAAAATTTTTGCCAATGCCGTGCTCATCTTTATCCTCCCCCCCAGTTGGGATGAATTGCGCTCGCGGTTGCAAAACCGGGGCGAAGACAGCCCGGATGTGATTGAAACCCGAATCAAGAACGCGGCCCATGAGATGTCTCAGGCCCCCAAATTTGACTTCGTTATAATCAATGAGTTGTTTGAACGGGCTTTGTTTGACCTCAAGGCCATTGTTCATTCGCAACGGCTCAAATACAAAGCCTTGCGACGCGCTCGGGCTGACATTTTTCAGGCCCTCAAATTGAAATGACCCTCTGGAGTAAAGCAATGGCCCGCATCACCGTCGAAGACTGCCTGGAATTCATTCCCAATCGCTTCCAACTCGTGTTGGCCGCCACTTACCGTGCGCGCATGATCAGCCAGGGCCACACCCCCAAAATTGAAAGCAAAAACAAACCTGGCGTAACGGCGTTGCGCGAGATCGCCGCCGGAAAAATCGGCCTGGAAATGCTGAAAAAAGTGCCCGGCTAAAGCCTCGCTCCACATCCAAAAACACCGCTAAGGCGGTGTTTTTTTTCGCCTTTTGCATGGCTTTTGACCTGCCTAGCGACAAATTGATACAGTCAAGGCTGTGAACACACTTAGCCCGTCCCAACCAGCC
>CANNNH010000177.1 GCA_947505915.1 Comamonadaceae bacterium | reverse complement strand
TATATATATGGCGATCAAAGAGCAAGATGTAGCAAAAGCGCGCTCGGCAGCTACGACACATCTTCAAAATTCAGCAAATCGCCTCATGTTGTATCGGGGTGCAAATGCGATTTTTGCTTTATAAAAAACAGTATGCACGCACAGGATGAGATCTTGTTTGAGTAATATGACAAACTTATGAACAGCACCGGGACTGTGTCTATTACCCAATACGTACATAGCTGGATCGCAGGCACCGCTTACGGAAAACCCGTTGACCTCAGTTGATTGGTGTCTTGTGGCACTGTCAGAGCCTCTATCACATCTAGCTTGAGGCAGTTGACTCAATTTGATCAATTAGCTTGTTCGATTGCAGTGACAACCAAAAGACACTTTGCCAGGACATTACTTTGGTCGCCAGCCGTCAACCTGCTCCGGATGAGCGGCGATCCAGCGTTCTGCGGCTTGACGCGCTGATATTTTTTCCACATTCATAGATTTATCCATTTCTGTGATCGCCGCAATCGACAAGCGGATATTACTCAGATGGGCAAGCGTATGAGGTGACAATTTCGACTTTAGTTGCTGATTGGCTATCAGATATGCGCTGTCTGTACCAAAAATACGCTTGGGATCTTCCAGCACACGCAATTCATAGACGGAATTTATCCATTGAGGTTGCCACAATGGAAACACCACCCAGTTCCCTGCTTCATAGGCGGTTTTAAATGTACCGATCCAAGTACCCGGGGGAGCGGCTTGCAATTGATAGCCTGCGGCATCAAGACCGTAACTCTTGAGCACCTCAAGACCCAAAATCGTCAAACCAGTGGATTCAGGCAGTGAGACGATAGTCGACGGCATGCGGGACTTGACTGAAGGTTTCAGCAGATCTTCAATTGAGGAAACCTCTTGAGCCGGAACGTAGGCTGGAACAGTCCAGTACAGACGAGCATCGTCATAGAGCTTGGCTAATTTGAATGTGCTGGCTTCCACTTTTTTGTATAAAACCGCATGCGCGTTGGGAAGCCATGACGCAGCTAGTATGTCCACCTCACCTGAACCAACCTTAGGATAAATATCGGCATGCGAACCTTCAATCACTTCGACGGTGTATCCCTCTTTTTCCAACACGTGCTGGACTATGCCTCCAGTGACTGCGTAAAAGGACAAGGACACCTGTCCCAGCTTGATGGATTCAGCTGTTACCAATAAGGGGAGCAAGATCGAGAAAAAAACCAGAGAACGCATAATTTTCATGACTAAACTCCATTGTTTGATTGAATAATGACGAGTTTAGTCAATCTTTGTTAATTTAGAAAATTTCCCTTCAAGCAATAGGCTTATGTCGCCGCTTCTTTCTCCACGGCGGCCAGTAAAAAATCCAGCAAAGCTTTGTTGCGCAAAAAATTCATGCGCTCGGGCGTGATCAGCGCCACGATCTGCGAGCCGAATTTGGTCAGTGGCGTCCATTCGGGCAATACCCTGATCAGGCTGCCATCTCTCAGCGATGTTTCACACAAATAATCCGGCAACAGTGCAATCCCCAGCCCGGCGACCGCCGCGTGGAGCACGGCCTCTGCGTTGTCCACCGCATAACGGGTGCTGACCCTGACCGGAATTTTTTCCTGCACCCGCTCAGGCTGCACGCGGTGACAACTGAGCACCCAGTTGTCGTCGCTGCTGTCGCGCCGGTAATACAAACAGCTGTGTCTGGACAACTCGGGCGGTGTCTGCGGCATGTCGTGCGCAGCCAGGTATTCAGGAGACGCGGTCAACAACCAAGGCACGGAAATAATGGGCGTGTTTTTCAATTCACCGGTTGCCGTGGCCGACCATCTGAAGGCAATGTCCATGCGCTCGGCAGCCAGGTCCATGATCCTGTCAGACAGTATCAATTCGATTTCCACCGCCGGGTGCAATTTGAGAAACGACGGCAAATGCCGCGCCAGCACCCTCTGCCCCCACGACACCGGGGCTGTCAACCGCAAGCTACCGGTAAGTTCGGATTTGAGTGCCCGCACCCGCTCCAGCCCCCCGGCGATTTCATTCAAAGCCCGCTGCGCGTAAGCCAGATAGGCCTCACCTGCCGGGGTTAGGACAATTTTGCGGCTGCTGCGGCTGAACAAAATAATGCCCAGCTTTTCTTCCAACTGAGCGATGCGTTTGCTGATCAAGCCCTTGCCCACGCCCAGCGCGGCAGCGGCATTGCTCACGCTTCGCGATTGCGCCACGTGCACAAAAGCGGTCAGCATGTCGGTGGAAATAGGTCTTTGCTGGCGTTCGGAGGGGATCATCGTTTCCAATTTGAAGACAATCTGTTCGCATTACAACAGTTATCAGAACATGGGTCAATCCATATACTGACTTTGCGCTCATCCCCAAAACAACCAAGGAGACACTATGAAAATTCTCGCAGACCCGATCACGGTCAACTGTAAAAAAGTATTAGCCGGTCTTGATTTAATCGGTGCCAAATATGAGCTGGTTCACGTGGACTATTTCAAGGCGGAACAAAAGGAAGCGGCTTACCTGGCCCTCAATCCGAATTCCTCTTTGCCGACCATGGTCGACGGCGATTTTGTGTTGTGGGAATCAAATGCGATTCTTCAATATGCTGCCGACAAAACCGGTAACGACGCGGCTTACCCCAAGGATTTGAAAACCCGCGCCGACATCAACCGCTGGTTGCTCTGGGAATCGTCCAGCTGGTTTCCCAGCTGCTACGTCTACTTGGTGGAAAACTGTGTCAAACCTTTGCTCGGCGGCGAAGCCGACCCCGCGGTCATTGCCGCGCAAGATGCACAGTTCCACAAACTCGCGTCCATACTTGATCAGCGTTTGTCGCAACATACCTGGGTGGCCGGCGACCATGTGACGATTGCAGATATCGCACTTGCCGCTCCCATGCATTTGCACGGCTGGCAACAACTGCCGCTGGACAATCACCGGCACTTGAAGCGCTGGCTGACCACCGCCATTGAAGGCCTGCCCTGCTGGCAGAAAACCATGATTTACCAGGGCTTCACCACCCAGAAACCTAACTGAGACCGGAACCCACGACGATGTCTTCGACCACTGTACGCGCCACGCTGAAATACTCTGTTGACAACGGCATACCGCCGGATTACTACTTCTACGATCCCGGTCCTGAGGTAAAACTCAATCCGCCCGGCACCGATTCACATGAAGTGGATATTCACGACGGCTGGCCTCAACTGAATTCGTTCAGCGCTGACAAACAAGGGTTCGAGTTGCATGAATTCGATCCCTCCTTCAAAGATTTCGATCACGACGACCTGATCAAACAGGTGTTTTACCAACAAGTG
This sequence comes from Comamonadaceae bacterium, assembly GCA_947505915.1. The sequence continues at coordinate 1,221 of CANNNH010000177.1, read as the reverse complement.
GTTAATTTTGTGAAGTTGCATACAGGGGCGAAGCGCGTCGTGGTGTTTGACCACACCATCCGCAAACGCCTGCCTTCAGATTTGAAAGCGCAAACCGAGGTGCAGCGCCCGGCCGTGCTGCTGGTGCACAGCGACTACACCGTCATCAGCGGCCCGCAGCGCGTGCGCGATATCGTGCCCGAGGATGCCGACGACTTGCTTCAGCGGCGCATGGCTTTTTTCAACGTCTGGAAACCGCTTTACCGCCGGGTTGAGGAATTGCCGTTGGCCATGTGCGACGCCAGCACCCATGAACCCGATGACATGTTGCGCATGGACTTGAAATACCGCGAACGCACCGGCGAAATCTATGTCATGCGCTACTCGCCCAAACACCGCTGGATGTATTTCCCGTTCATGGAACCCAACCACGCCTTGATTCTGAAAACCTATGACTCTGAAGTTGACGGACGCTGCCGCTTCATGGGGCATTCGGCGTTCGAACACCCGGACACAGCTACAGACGCGCAAAAGAGAGAGAGCATAGAAGTCAGAACCATGGCGTTTTTCTAGGCCTTGGTGTGAATACCGCTGCGCAAGCGCTGCTGAATTACCTGGAGCCGACTGCGCAGCCCCTGCATACCTACAGCTACGACCCGCCCGACGGCAACCCGCGTTTCAACGGCCAACTGCAAGACTACCGTATGCCGGTCAGCGATGCACGCAGCCTCAAACCGTCAGCTACGCTGGACTCGCACGGCTTCACCATGGCGCATGCGCCAAGCGCGGTGACAGATTTCTGGAACGAAATACAAGTTCGCGACACCTACTACGCCGAGTCAGCCCGCTTGTTGATGGCGTTGACCGGCGCGCGGCAAGTGCTGGTGTTTGACCATACGCTCAGACGCAGAGCTGCACACAGACCACAGCTTGACGGCATGGGCGGCTCGTTCAGCACTGTGCGTGAACCCGTCGGCCGGGTGCACTTGGATTTCACACCGCGCAGCGGCCCGGTGCGCATACGCCAGGTTTTGGGCCTACCGCCGGATGAACCGATGGAATTGCAGCGCTATGTGATTTACGGCATGTGGCGCTGCATCAACGACGCACCGCTTGAAGATGCGCCGCTGGCGCTGGCTGATTGCCGCACAGTGAACAGCAAAGACCTGGTACCTAACAAACTGATTTACCCGGACCGTACCGGCGAAACCTATGCGATCACGCGGGACGCGTCGCACCGCT
>CANNNH010000176.1 GCA_947505915.1 Comamonadaceae bacterium | reverse complement strand
GTTTGATGCGCAAAATATCCGTGATGTCCTCCAGCGAGAGCATCTGTCCCTGGTCCACCCGGTTGGGGTTGTAGCGCGTGATCAGCAGGTGCTCTTTGACCGGCTCACTGCCTTCGATGCCGCGTTTGGTTTTGCTCGAGAGCATGCCCAGGATGCGATCGGAGTCACGCACAGAGGACACCTCCGGGTTGGTGACGATCAGCGCCTCATCGGCAAAATGCATGGCCATCAGCGCCCCGGTTTCAATGCCGGCCGGTGAGTCGCAGATGATGTATTCGAAATCCATGGCCGACAGGTCGTGTAAAACCTTTTCGACGCCGTCTTTGGTCAGCGCCTCTTTGTCCCGGGTTTGCGATGCGGCCAGCACATACAGGTTGTCGCACTGCTTGTCTTTGATCAAGGCCTGGTTCAGGTTCGCCTCACCCTGAATGACGTTGATCAGGTCATACACCACGCGGCGCTCGCAGCCCATGATCAAGTCCAGGTTGCGCAGGCCCACATCAAAGTCGATAACCGCTGTTTTGTGCCCGCGCAAAGCCAGGCCGGTCGCAAAACTGGCGCTGGTGGTGGTTTTGCCCACGCCGCCTTTGCCCGAGGTGACCACAATGATTTTTGCCATGAAAGAGAGTCCTTTTTATAAACCGAGAAATTAGGTGAGCGCAAGCATCACGAGTTTTTCACCTTCGAGTCGCACCTGTGTCGGCTTGCCCTGCACTTGCGCAGGAAGCGGGTTTTCGCTGGTGCGATAGATGCCGGCAATGGAGATCAGCTCGGCCTCCAGGCTGAGTGCGAAGATGCGCGCTTCGGTGTTGCCGCGGGCACCGGCCATGGCCTTGCCGCGCAGCGGCGCATAGACATGGATGTGGCCGTCCGCAATGATTTCGGCGCCGGTGTTGACCATGGCCAGCACTACCAGGTCGCGTCCGCGAGCGTAAATTTGTTGGCCGGAGCGTACCGGTTTGAGAATCACCATGGCGCCCAAGGGCGCCGGCGCGGCGACCGGCGCTTGCACGGGCGCCGCAACCTTGCCGGGGCCGCTGATCGCGCTAGCCGGAGACAGTGTGGGCGGATTGTTGCCGGCGACGCGGGCGTCGGGTGCGGGCAGCAGACCTGCCGCGATGCCGGCCGCCATTTGGCTGTCGCTGCCGCCCTTGACGGCGATGGGGGCGACGCGCATGGCCCGGAGCATGCTTAGCAGGGCCGGGAAATCAATCGCTGCAGGCTCAGTGCCTGCCGCCTGGGCGGACGCGCTCATGGGTGACAGGTCGATCACCATCGGGTCGTTTTCAAAAAAATCGGGAATGTCGCCAAAGCGCGCCTTGAGCTCCTTGGCCAGCAGGACCAGGTCGGCAGACTTGAGCAACAGCGCCACCAGGGGCAGGTTGGCACTTTTGATCTCGAAAGTGGCCGGAGAAATAGAGGCGCTGGACGAGGATGCTGCTGTCATGGGTAGGGGCGCAGAGTGGCTGTGGGTGAGCAAAAACCGTCTTTTTGAACTAAGCGCCAAGATTCTGCCTTGCCGGCAGGGCTTGAACCGGAGGCTATTTTAACAGTGCGCCCAGAGCATGATTTCGGCGGCCAGCGGTGCGTGGTCCGAGAGCTTGGCCCAAGGCTGGCGCGGCAAGACCATGGGCGCATGTCCTTCTGCGTTGCGCACATAAATACGGTCCAGCCGCAAAACCGGCCGCTGCGCCGGAAAGGTTCGTGCGGAACGCCCGTGTGCTTGCATAAACACCTCGCGCAAACCTGCCCCCTGCTCAAGTTGCGCGTGCGCCAGCCCGCGCCAGTCGTTGAAGTCGCCGGCAACAACCAGCGGCGCCTGCCGGGGAATGTCCCGCTGGATCATCTCGCACATGCGTTTGATTTGTTGCCGGCGGTGCGACTCCAGCAGTCCCAGATGCACACAAACGGCGTGAACATGAGGCCGGTGGTCTGGCATGTCCAGCACACAATGCAGCAAACCCCGGCGCTCAGGGCCACCCATTGAAATGTCCAGGTTCTCGTAGCGAAGGATAGGAAACTTAGACATCACCGCATTGCCATGGTGGCCTTTGGTGTAGACGGCGTTGCGCCCGTAAGCAAAATCTGGCCAGATGCTATCGGCCAAAAACTCGTAATGCGGCGTTTGCGGGTAATTCTTGAATTTATCCGCGTGCGATGTGTGCGTACCGCTGACTTCTTGCAAAAAGACCACGTCTGCGCCCACTTGCCGCACGGCGTCGCGAAGTTCGTGCAAGATGAATTTGCGGTTGAAAAAAGTAAAACCCTTGTGGATGTTCACGGTCATCACCTTGATGGACAGGGCGTGCGTTCCGGGTTCGAAAGACAGTTCGGTTTCGGGCGCCTGGGTGGCGGGTCGCGCAGCGAGCATGAGATTGCAGACGGGTTTTAAACAGCAGTCGGTAAGGCCTACACCATACGCCAATCCAGAGCCGCGCTCTTTCTTATACAGTTGATACTGATGTGCGTGGCGATATTTTGCGCGCCGGTCATGGTCTTACACCGGGGAGTCTGCAGATGTTGATTTATTTATTGGCTGGTTTGATTCTATTTTTGGGCGTTCATTCCACGCGCATGCTGGCCGAAGAGTGGCGCAGCCGTAGCATTGAGCGCATTGGCGCTAAACCCTGGAAGGGCTTGTATGCACTGGCCTCGCTGGCCGGCTTTGTTTTGCTGGTGTGGGGCTTTGGGGTCGCCCGCCAACAACCGGTTCAGCTGTGGAGCCCGCCTGTTGGCATGCGGCATCTGGCTGTCTCCTTGACCTGGGTGGCCTTTGTTTTGCTGGCTGCCGCCGAGGTACCCGGCAACCACATCAAAGCGCGCCTGCACCATCCGATGCTGCTGGGCACCAAGGTCTGGGCGCTGGCCCATTTGCTGGCCAACGGCACACTCGCCGGCGTCTTGTTGTTTGGTAGTTTCTTGATCTGGTCGGTGATCTTGTTTGCCAGCTCCCGCCGGCGTGACCGGCGCCTGGGCGTGGTGTACGCACACGGTACTGCTGCCCGCACAGCCATTGTGCTGGTCGCCGGATCGCTGGCCTGGGCCGTGTTTGCCTTTTGGCTGCACGGCCTGTTGATCGGCATCCGGCCGATCGGTTAGTCCACGCATGCGCGCAGCGCCGGCTCAGTCGGCGCCTACCGCGTAACCCTCTTCGGTGATGGCCTGCGCCAGCGCCTGTCGGTTGGCGGCGCTGTCAACGTCAACGCGGTTGGCGGCCCGGTCAATCGTCACCACGGCTTGCGGGTCAATTTGTTGCACGGCGGTTTTGACAGCGCGCTCGCAGTGGCCGCAGGTCATGCCGGTAACGTGAAATGTTTGGTGCATCAGAAGTCTCCTTGGTTCGATGGTCTGAGCATAGTCCTGGCCCCGGACTGCGGCAAGGTTTAAGCTCGGGTCATGAACACGCCCATCGCCACATCATCTTCTGTTGGTTCGATGGATGGCACCACCACCGGGGCGGCGACTGACATTGGCATTGAGGGCATGACCTGCGCCTCTTGTGTGGGGCGCGTTGAGCGGGCGCTGAAAAAGCTGCCTGGCGTTATGGAGGCCACCGTCAACCTGGCCACCGAGTCAGCTCGCGTGCGCTATGCCACCCCCGCCGCCACGCCGGCCTTGTTGCGGCGCGCGGTGCGAGAGGCGGGTTACGGCGTTCGCGAAACAGACCTGATGGACGACGCCCGCGAGCCCTCTGCCTGGGCCGGTTTTGCGCCGGTTGCGCTGGCATTGGCCCTGGCTGCGCCGCTGGTGTTGCCTATGCTGGCTGACCTGGCCGGGCGGCATTGGATGCTGCCGGCCTGGCTGCAGTTTTGCCTGGCCACGCCGGTGCAGTTTGTGTTGGGTGCGCGCTTTTACCGGGCCGGCTGGCATGCGCTGAAAGCGCGCACGGGCAACATGGATTTGCTGGTGGCCATTGGCACGAGTGCGGGCTGGGGTTTGTCGGTGTGGTTGTGGTGGAGCGCTCAAGCCGGCAGCATGCCGCACTTGTATTTCGAGGCCTCCGCGGTCGTCATTTCTTTGGTGATGTTGGGTAAATGGCTGGAGACGCGCGCCAAGCGCCAGACCACTGCCGCGATTCGCGCTCTGCATGCGCTGCGGCCGGCGCTGGCGCATGTGATTTTGAAAAACGGCGAACAGGCCGATGTGCCCGTGCTGGAGTTGTTGGTCGGTGACAGCGTGGTCGTGTTGCCCGGCGAGCGCGTGCCCGTAGACGGCGTGCTGCAAGAAGGCCGCTCCCAGCTCGATGAGTCGATGCTCACCGGCGAGCCGCTGCCGGTAACCAAAGTGCCTGGCGCTGCGCTCACGGGCGGCAGCATCAACGGCGACGGCCGCATGCTGATTCGGGTGAGCGCGGTCGGGGGCGACACTGTGCTGTCCAAAATTATCGAACTGGTGCAAGACGCACAAGCCGCTAAAGCGCCCATTCAGCGCGTGGTGGACCAGGTGGCTGCCGTATTTGTGCCGGTGGTGCTGTTGATTGCACTGGCCACGCTGTTGGGTTGGCTGGCCATGGGCGAGCCGCTGGAAGTGGCGTTGATCCGCGCGGTGGCGGTGCTGGTGATTGCCT
>CANNNH010000175.1 GCA_947505915.1 Comamonadaceae bacterium | reverse complement strand
GAAGGGCAGTACGCCAGCGAGGCCCCCTTTGCCCCACGCGTGAACGCCAAGGACGAAGACGACGGCTACTTGGTGAGCTTCATCACCAACGAAATAACCCAGCGTTCAGAAATCATCCTGATCGACTCCAAAAATTTTGAAGCCGGCCCGGTCTGCCGCATTGAGTTGCCGCACAAACTGTGCAGCGGTACCCATGCCTGCTGGGCCAGCGGCGCTGATTTGGAACGCGGCGGCTTGCTCTCTGGGCAAGCACACTGATCCCACCCCACCGCCATCCCCCGAAACGCACACTGATTTGGAGAACACCATGGGACTTGAAACCTTCATTGAAACACCCCCTTATCTGATGGACAACCCGAATTTACAGGGGGGTTTTGCCCCGGTGGACCAGGAATTGGTGGTGCAAGATTTTGAAGTCATCGGCGAAATCCCCAAAGATTTCAGCGGAATGTATGTGCGTAACGGACCGGTACCGCAGCACACCCCAAAAGGCAAATACCACTGGTACGACGGCGACGGCATGTTGCACGCGGTGCATTTTCAAAAAGGACAGGTCACTTACCGCAACCGCTGGGTCAACACCGACGGTTTGCAGGCCGACCAAGCGGCAGGTGAAAGCCTGGCACCCGGACTTAAGCAACGCCTGCCCGAAGGCGCATTGCCTGACGATGCGCTCAAAAACACCTCCAATACGGATGTGAAATTTCACAACGGCAAATTGCTCTCCATGTGGTATCGCGGAGGCGCGGTCTACCAGGTGGATCCCTTGACGCTGCAGACCGTGGGCAAGCTCGAATCCGATCCACGCCTAAAGGGTCTGCAAATTTCGGCCCATTCACGGGTTGACGAACGCACGGGCGAATACCTGTTTTTTGCCTATGGCAACCAACACCCGTACATGCACTATGGCGTGCTCAGCGCCTGCGGCGAATTGAAAACCCTGGTCCCGGTGGAATTGCCAGGACCACGCTTGCCGCACGACATGGCCATCACGGCCAACTACAGCGTCTTGCATGACTTCCCGCTGATCAACAACCCCGAAGCCTTGAAGGCGGGGCGTTACAGCCTGGAGTTTCACCCCGAGTGGAAATCGCGCTTTGCCGTCATCCCCAGACACGGTAGCGCGCAAGACATCCGCTGGTTTGAAGCCGACCCGCGCTACATGCTCCATGTGGCCAACGCTTGGGAAGAAGTCAACGACCAGGGCGAGACCGAAATCGTGATGCTGGGCACGCCTTACGCCATGCCCAAGCAGTTTGACGGCAGCCTGGATGTCAAGCGCTTGCTGTTCACCATTGGCACACAAGGCACCGAATACGAGTTCTACCAATGGCGTTTCAATCTGGCCACTGGCCAGACCCGCGAGAGCGTGGTGGACGATATCCTGAACACCGAGTTTCCGATGATCAACGCCTGGTACCAAGGCCACAAAAACCGCTATACCTACCATGTGCTGATGGGCCGTGCGCGGACCGTGGAGCAACCCCACTTTGCAGGTTTGGCCAAGTACGACCTGGAAACCGGCAGTGCGGTGACTTACCACCCCGGCGAAGGTTATTGGTTCAGTGAGGCCCCGTTTGCCCCGCGCGACAACCCAGAGGCCGAAGACGATGGCTACCTGATCGGTTTTGTCTGGAACGGCCTGAAAAACCGCTCGGAAGTCTGGATCATTGATGCTCATAGATTAGCCAATGGGCCAGTGGCTCGGGTCATCTTGCCGCAGCGCGTGCCCCATGGTTTTCACAGCACCTGGGTGCGTGAGTCTCTCTTGCCCGCACCCTGATGGCAGGGCGCAGCAGATGAACACGGAAGTCAAAGCCCGCACGGCCCAGGAATTGTTGGGTGTCTGGAACCTGGTCCGCTGGGAAATCACCTATGACGATGGTCGCCCCACCACTTACCCCTTTGGCCCGAATGCCACCGGACTGATCCAGTACACGCACGACGGCGGCATGGCCGCCTGCATCGCCCGCGCAAGCCGCGCGCCACTGTCCAGCGCCAGTGTGCGCAGCGCGCCAGCGGCCGAGCGCCTGGCCGCGTTCGAGAGTTTCTTTCAGTACGCCGGGCGTTATGAAGTGCGTCAACACGAAGGCCGGGCTCAGGTGGTTCACCACGTTAGCCATGCGCTGAACCCCAACTTTGTCGGCAGCGACCAGATTCGCAACATGGACTTTGCAGCCGATGGCACGCTGACCCTGTCGGCGTCCGACCCGGTGCCCGGCAGCACCACCCTGCGCCACCACCGACTGATCTGGAGACGTTGATGACGACCCTCTTCGAAAAGCACCAGGCCCGCTTTGAACGCGCCCAGCAAGCCTGTGCCACGCGCCACTGCTGGAGCCCTTACCCGGAAATGCCCGACAAATACCCCGAGGCCGTGCACGCCAAAAGCGCGGGCCTGGTTGCTTTCGAACAGCACCTGAAAAACGGCCGTTTTGAACTGGACCAACCCGGCATCACGAACTGGATCGGCGAAGAAATATCGCCCTACACCCAACAAGCCTTGGGCGTGGTCTACCCGCAATCGGACATCCAAACGCTGTTCGACGCCGCAGAAAAAGCGATGGACAGTTGGGCACAAGCGCCTTACACGCAACGCATTGGCGTGCTGATGGAAGTGCTCGAAGTCCTGTACCGTGACCACTTGTTTGAAGTCTTGCACGCGGTCATGCACACCGCAGGGCAAAGCTACAACATGGCCTATGCCGGCTCGGGCGTGAACGCGCTGGACCGCAGCATCGAAGCCCTGGTATATGCCGAACAAGCCATGCGCGCGGTGGCGCCTTCGGCCCACTGGTCCAGGCGCTTTGGCAACTCTGAGATCCACTTGCAAAAGACCTACCGGTTGGTGCCCCGTGGCACAGCCGTGTGTTTTTCCTGCGCGAGTTTTCCCACCTGGAACGCCTGGCCGTCCATGATGGCGAGCCTGGCCACTGGTAACCCGGTGATCGTCAAACCCCACCCGGCCACCGTGTTGCCCATGGCCATCACAGTCAAGGCCTTTCGCCACGTGCTGCAGGCTGCAGGCTTTGACCCCAACTTGGTGACCCTGGCCACTGACACGACCAGCGAGCCGATTGGAAAAGTGCTGATCAAACACCCCAAAACCGCCATCGTGGACTTCACCGGCAGTGTGCGTTTTGGCCAATGGGTGGAGCAAAACGCCCACCCTGCATTGGCCTTCACCGAGACGGCCGGTTGCAACACCGTGGTGCTGGAGTCGGCGCAAGACCTCGACGCGGCTTTGCGCAATTTGGCCACCACCATGTGCTTGTTCAGCGCACAAATGTGCACCAGCCCGCAAAACATTTACATCCCCCAGTCGGGCGTGAACACACCGCAAGGCACGGTGCCCTTCCATGAAGTCGCCCAACGCCTGGCATCAGCCGTGCAGGCCTTGACCTCGGACCCGAAAAAAGCGTCCATGATTTTGGCCACCATCCAGTCGCCACAAACACTGGCTTTGCTGCAAGACCTGCAAGCGCAAGGCCAGCAGCGCGGTCAAGTGCTGCTGTCGCCCCAGCCCTACACACACCCGGAATTTCCGGGCGCCCGCACCAGCACGCCACTCATGCTGCAAGTCAGTACGCAAGAGCGTGATCTGTATGCCCAAGAGCGTTTCGGCCCCATCAGTTTTGTCATCGCCTGTGAAGACGCTCAAGATGCCCTGAAGCAAGCCACGCAAGACGCTCGCAGCCAAGGCGGCTTGACCGCATTTTTGTATTCCACACGTGAAGACTTCATCGCCCAGGCCGAGGTCGCCTATGCCCGCGCAGGCGCCCAACTGACCATCAACCTGGTGGGGGCCATGCCTTTGAACTTTGCAGCGGCTTACAGCGATTACCACGTCACGGGTCTGAACCCGGCGGGCAATGCGACGCTGACCAACCTGGCTTTTGTGGCCGGTCGGTTTGGCATTGTGCAGTCGCGCCGCCCGGTCACGCAGGAAAGTGGCACCACCCCATGAGCCACAACCGCATGACCCACCAGCGCTTGCCCCTGCGACTGCCAGTGTTTGCTGCACCAATGTTTTTGATCTCGGGCCCCGAGATGGTGATGGCCGCTTGCAAGTCAGGCATTGTGGGCGCCTTTCCCACCCCCAATGCACGCCCGATCGACCAACTCGACCAGTGGATGAAAACCATCACCGAAGGCCTGGCGGCCGCCCGTGATGTGCAAGGCGCCGATACGGTGGGCCCCTGGTGCGCCAACCTCGTCACCCACTCATCCAACACGCGTTTGGCGCAAGACCTGGAATTGATTGCTCGCTACAAACCGCCTGTGGTGGTCACGGCCTTAGGCAGCCCCAAACCCGCCATCGAGGTGGTGCACGGCTATGGCGGCCGGGTGTTCGCCGACGTCATCAACCTGACGTTGGCCCAAAAAGCCGTCAAGGCCGGGGCCGACGGCCTGGCTTGCGTCTCGGCAGGTGCAGGGGGGCACACCGGCTTTTTGTCGCCGTTTGCTTTTGTCAGCGCCATCCGCGAGTTCTTTGATGGCGAAGTGGTTTTGGGCGGCGGCATCAGCGACGGCTGGGGCATTGCTGGGGCCATCGCCGCAGGCGCTGATTACGTTTACATGGGCACGCGCTTCATTCCTGCCACT
>CANNNH010000174.1 GCA_947505915.1 Comamonadaceae bacterium | reverse complement strand
TTGAGAAACATCCGACATTCCAAGCCTTAAGCGGGTCAGCGAAAGGCTTTACTTTACCAGCAGCAACTCGCCCTTGATAGAGGCACCTTTTTGTACCGATAAAGTTTGGTAGACCACATGGCCATCTACAGATGCAGAAGAAGTCACGATCAACTCGCTGCAGGTGGCCGTGCCAGAAAACTTACCCTTGATATGCAGGCTTGAGCAAGTCACCACACCTTCAACCTGGCCACGCGAGCCAATGGTGAGTTCATCCACTTGAACTTGACCGTTGAGTGAACCCTCGACATGGATGGCACCTTTGGCAGAAATTTCACCTCGAAATGAAAAGCCCTCACTCAAAATAGAGGGTTTCGAAGCATTGGAAGAAATGATATCCATCATGGTATTTCTCTGAGGTTGAGCTTGCGCAAGCGAATCGCTTAAATCTTGTGACTGTACAGGAGCGACAGGCGCGGGGGCAACTGGGGGGCTCTGGACAGCTGGACTAGGGCTGTTTGTTTTGGATTTGCTGAACATATTGGGCTGTGCGGATCACTTTTTGAGGATTCACAGGATATCCCCCCACCAATATCTCAAAATGAAGATGCTTGCCGGTTGAAACTCCAGTGTTACCAATATAGCCCAAGACATTGTCTGTTGTCACTTTATCGCCCACTTTAACCAACAACTGCGCCATGTGAGCATAAAGCGACTCGACTCCATTGGAGTGACGAAGGACAACGGTGTTGCCATACTGGGGGTGCAATTCTGACATAACGACAACGCCAGGCTTGACGGCAAAGACTTTATCGTCCCCCGTTTCGCTCATCATATCGACGCCGGTATGGAAATGGGACTTACCCGTCAAGGGGTGCTTACGAATACCAAAATCAGAAGAAAAACTGAAATTGGTCACCGGCATACGGTTCGGCAAAGCGTAAAGCACTTCACGCAAAGATCGATTGGTGGACAACTCTTCGGCGACCTTACCTCGCATCAAGGGGTTGGCCTGTAGATCATCTTCCAAGGTGAAGCCACCGTTAGCGGAGTTTTGTTGAATGATTTTGATGATTTTTTCAGTCAGGCCAGAGGTTTTCAGCTGTGACTTAAGGTCGTCGTTTTCTTCAGAAACAGCCACCATTGAGGTTTCAACGAAACGGCGAATGCTCATATCGCGGTCGCGAATGGTTTGCGCCAAGCTGACCATTTGCTCTTCAGTCAAGCCGTGATGGTTTTCCGTATCCGTTGAATCAGCGCTGCTACTGATCAACGCCTTGAAAACTTCTTCATGCGAGCGCTCTAAACGAGCGCGACTGATGCCAAGCAATAAGGAAGTGACAGATAACACCAACAAGCTGGTAACCACAACCGAGCCCATGATGATGGCCGTGCGGGCGAAAACCTGCTGGAACCGCGCAGGGATATTGAAATAACGCAAATCGCCGCTTTGCTCAATGATGAGTTTGACGTCTTGGTAGTCGCGCACCCAAAGATAACGAACCAAGCCCGGCAAGGTTCGCAATTGAGATAAAAAAGGACCGAGCGTCAGACGCATAAAACTAGAAATAAAAAACTAATGAAACTCAGGGCTTGGCAGAGCTAGGGGCAGATACAACAGGAGAAGTGGGTTCAGCACCTTGGTTGAGTGCGCCTTCAATTTCGCCACCCTTTTCAATCTCGATTTCTGAATAGTGAATTTTGCCAACGATTTTTCCGGTCGTGCGAACAATCAGACTTTTTTCACTGACGATGGTGTTGTGGAGTTGGCCGCGAACATCAATGACCTTGGCCGAAACACGTCCCGTGATACGTCCTGTAGGGCCAATCAAGACCTCTTCTGCCGTCAAGTCACCTTCTATCACGCCGTTTATCACGGCCTTAGACGGAACGGTAAACGCACCCTTGACAACCACGCCGTCACCAATGACAACGCTTTCTAAAGTATCGGATTGATTAGCCATAAATGCTCCTTGGATGAGATTTTAGCAAAGAATAAATGTAAATTAAGTTTTTTGTTGAAGTTATTGATTTAATTGAAAAAAATCTTTTTACTTGATAACAACTCACAAAACAACAAAATGAAATAAATATAATAGTATTCTTATTTTTAAATTTAAAGTTATAAATAATTCGTTGTACAAGCCGAGCAAAATTTCCAAATTGCCAAAATAATTCACTAATTAGTGAATTCGAGGTTGTTTTGCAACGCTTAAAAGAGATGGAGGAAGAAAGTGCCTTTATCAAGCCTATTTTCTAAAGCTATGCATTAAAAAAATCACACAATGACCTGTAATTTAAAGACTTATTTCCAAATTAATCAATTTTGCAAATTTTACAGTAAGGCCTAAGCGTGTTGTTGAGTCGGTTTTTCATTGGCCTTTTAATGACCCTTTGTCATGGCTGGGCTGCCGCACAAAGCTTGAACTTAGGGCAATTGATTCAATTGGCCATCGAGTCACACCCATCTGTTCGCGCCCAACTGTCCAATGAAAAGGCAGCGCAAAGTGGCATTGAAACTGCCCAGTACCAAAGATACCCCACCCCACAACTCAGTTATGAGAGTGTCAAAAAAGACAGCGCCGATCAGAGTTACAGCGGCAGCGATGGCGTGGCTACCGTTCGCATCACACAGCCCATCTTCACCGGTGGTCTGTTCACTGCCCAACTAGACAAAGCCAAGGCCAACTTGCAACTGAGCCAAGCCAGTGTGCGTGAAATACGCCGACAAATTGCGCTCAAAGTAGTGCAGACCTATTCCGATTGGAGCAGTTCAGAATTAAAAATTCAATCTGTTGAAAAAAGTTTAGCTATCCATCAAAAACTTTTGCAACAAGCCAAAAATCGAATAGCTCAGGGCGTGTCGCCCGCAAGCGATCTCACCTTGGTGCAAGGTCGGCTTGATGCCACCTCGGGTGAACTGTTTTCAGCCAAGCTGCAGTCAGAATTGGCTATTCAAAAATTGATGGAGTTAACCGGAAATAACATCAACACTTCGCAACTGCAAGCTGATAAAACGGGACCCATTCATCACACGCTGTTGCTCGATAGTTTGCTGGCGAATGCCCAACTGCATTCGCCAGAATTGCAAAAAGCCAAAGCGCAAGCGCAGATTTCTCTCTCCATCACGCAAGAAAAAGAGTCCGCCTTAAAACCCGATATTTATATACGGGCAGAACGCCAATACGGCAACTTTTTTTCAACTGATACCAATGCACACACGCGTGTCTTTATTGGGGTAACCAGCAAATTCGGTCCAGGCTTGTCATCCTTTACGCAGATATCTGCTGCCAAGGCGCAACAAGATACCAATGAATTTGAATTTCAATCGCAACTTCGACTGGTTCGTGAACAAGTCATGAACGATGTGAGCGTGATCCGATCCCAGCAACAAAAAATGCAAGCTATTCAAGGGGCATTGGAGTCCTCGGTGTCGGTACTGGAGTCCTTCGAGCGACAGTTCAATGCGGGGCGCAAGACTTGGCTTGACTTGATGACCATGGCCAAAGATGTGGCGCAAAACGAGATGCAATTGGCTGAGTTGCGAGGCGCTGAAATGCAAACCAGTTGGCACCTGCATATTTTGACCAGTGACAACTACTCACAAGTCAACCCCAAACCATGAGCACACTCGCTTCACTGCCAGCCTGCTTGGTTCGCATTGCGCAACTGCAGCAAAACCCCATAGACCGCTCAGCCTTGTTGCAAGCCGTTGCCGATGTCAAGCAACACAAGCCAAAAAACGTGAAGCAAACTGTCAACACACTGGCAAGTGTTTTGATGGTGCCGCAACCACGCTGGCTTCCCAAACCCGATCCTGCCAACATGCCCTTGTTAGCGCATAACCCTTTGGTGGGATGGTTTGTGGTTCGCGGGCAAAACGCGCATGGCAAATGGATCATTGAGACTTGGGCGGAAGAACAGCAAAGGTTTGCTGAGTCAACCAGCGACATGCCTACCCAAAAGAAAACCCATTTGGTCAAGCTCTCACTGTTACAGCCGTTTGACTCTTCCACAAGTCCGGTCTACAGCCTCATCAAAAAACAGTTGTTCTCACACCCTACGCGCTTGTTTGAAATCATGTTGGCAACCATTGCCATCAATATTTTGGTGTTGGGTACTTCGCTCTACAGTATGCAAATCTACAACCGTGTCATTCCCACCAATGCCATGCAAACCTTAACGGTGCTGACGTTGGGTGTGTTGATGGCACTGGTGGTGGAATACTTGATGAAGCACGCAAGATCGTCTCTTTACGATGTATTGATAGATTCGGTGGATCAGCAGTTGTCGCGCAAGGTGTTCATGCGCTTGCTATCGATCCGACTAGACCAACTGCCCTCGAGTGTGGGGAGTTTGGCGGCTCAAATGAACGCCTACCAAACGGTGCGCAGCTTTCTCACCACTGCCACCACCCACTTGATGGTAGACGCACCTTTTGTGATCATCTTTTTGGTACTGATTGGTTTTGTGGGCCATCCTTACCTGACAGCAATTCCTATTTTGTTTTTTTTGGTGGCACTTTTCAGTGGCATCTGGCATCGCAAACGCATTGAAAAATTGGCCAGCAGTGCCACACATTTGAGTAATTTCAAAACTGGCATATTGGTTGAAACCATTGAAGGCGCA
>CANNNH010000173.1 GCA_947505915.1 Comamonadaceae bacterium | reverse complement strand
GTTTTTCAAATCCTTGTCCGGGCAGATTCAACGCTTAAAGCAAGGTCAGCCATTTTTGCTGTTCGCTGACGGACGCTTGACTGCTTGCAAGCCCATCAGCGATCACGATCTCGGGCATTTCATCGCCGCTTGTTTGATTGATGCTGACAAACACAACCGCATACTACCTATAGGCGGGCCGGGCGAGGCAATCACGCCTTTGCAACAAGGCGAGTACCTGTTCAAACTGCTAGGCAAAACCCCGAAGTACAAACACGTGCCCGTGGCTTTGCTTGATGTCATCATCAATGTGTTAAAGATCTTAGGAAAGTTGATACCGCCCCTGGCCGATAAGGCTGAACTTGCCCGCATAGGCCGCTATTACGCGACAGAGTCCATGCTGGTGTGGAATACGCGAACGCAAACTTATGACGCGAATGCTACGCCGTCCTTCGGCACACAAACTTTGTTTGAACATTACGAGCTACTTGTGGCGGGTAAGGCGGATGTACAACTGGGTGATCATTCTGTATTTTGAGGCTGTTGTCGGCAGCTTAGGAAATTTTTTTTTGCGTTAAGCTGACGGCATGAACCCCGATGACCTGCAAAAACTCGTGACCATGACCATGCCCTTTGGCAAACACCAGGGCAAGCTATTGGCCAATCTGCCGGGTAATTATTTGAACTGGTTTGCGCGAAAAGGTTTTCCCAAAGGGGAGATAGGAAGATTACTGGCTTTGATGCAAGAGATAGACCACAACGGATTGAGTGATTTACTCAAGCCTTTGCACGCATACAACCCGATTTGATAGCCCTCCGGCCTGGCATGGGTCAAAGCGCCGACGCCTCTGAATGGCTGAAAGCTGCGCTTTCATGGCCGGTGCCAATGTGATGTGTACAGGCACTTTCAACCTGTTGTCAGCAAACTCTGAGTTGTTAAAGGCACTGTAAGTACGCAACTACCCGACAACACTGACGCCGCCCCTGAGCGAGGCGGCGCAATCATTGGGTTGCACCAGCGCCGTTGTGCAAGCCTATCGCGCGCAGTCAATCGCAGTTTGGGTGAAGTTAACGCAGGCAGTGGTGGTGCTCAAAGGTCAGCACAATTTGATTGCTTCACCCATCCAACATATAAAGCAATGCTTGTAAGGTAACTCGACCCGGCACTTGCGGTCGGCGGTACCTACAATATGTTTATAGGTTGCCCGAATACCATCATCGCGCAAGGTATCGAACATGGCAATTACCATTGGCAGGCAAGTTGTCTGGCCGTTCAATTGCACGCGGTGGCGGCAGACAGATTGGTGGCAAAAGGATTGGGGCCCATAAGAGTGACGCCAAGCGAACTCATGCGCGAATTGCACGAAGGCATCAATTCCCAACTGTGACTTTAGTTTTATTTACGCTGATTTCGATCATAAACATTTTATGCATTGCTAATTGAATCAAATTTTAGAACTCCAAGGGAAATAAAAATGATTTGTTTATGTTTTGCCCTGATCAAGCCTTGCAGCCGGAGGAAAATAAAGCACCAACCATTCATGGCACTTTTGAGTTAAATACGAAATTAGCATTCATAAAAAACAGATTCCCCACAAATAGAACAGAAATGAACAAGTTTTGTTCAGCTATTTTTCAGAAATTATGTGTTTAACCCATGTTTTTTAGAATTTGTTTAGATTTACTCTTTGCAAAACATATTCATCCGCTAAGATACGTCCACAAGATAAAAATCTTCCCCTTTTTAACAACCTTCAGGAGTTTCATCATGATCAACAAAATCGCACTGGTAGCAGGTCTCTTCTTGGCAAACGTGGCTTTCGCAGCCAATCAAGACAATACAGCCGTGATCTCTGACAAAGACAACGCCGTCATGATCGCAACTGCCAAAAATACATGGTCAATGGTCGCCATGAACGCCAACCAAGGCTTGACCAAGGTCCGCGAATTCCACGAAATGGGCGACAGCGGTGTTCAGCAGATCGACTATGTTGTCAATTGCGCTAACCAGACCTTGGCCCTCGCCGCTTTTGTTGTGATCACATCCACCGGCCCGATGCCCGCACGCTCTGTGGAGCCCACATTCGCTGAACTCAGCTTTTACAAGCCCGTTATCAGCCATGACACCAACATCACTGCCAACGCTTGCGAAAACAGCGTGGCCATGAATGGTTCATCAAACGCTAATTAATGCGAATGCCTGAAAAGGCTTTACAACAGCATTTACAAAAAGCGACCCCAGGGTCGCTTTTTTTAGCCTGCGAAATAGTGAAGATACAGCTAACGGTAAGGCCGCTATCAGGCTGGCGCTAAACGAGCGGATGAGCGAAGCTCAAGCACAAAAGGCAAGGGGGGTAGGATTTCGGCGCGGGCTGGATTCGAGTTGTCGGGAGCATTTGGCCAGGATGGTTGAGTGATGCCACTGGAGGCAAAACCCGCTTTGCTTGAGTTTTGAGATCATCTCAACGTACCTGAAATGACGGGTTCTTACTCCAGCAGTCCCCAGCCTCAAAAGTCGGGGTGGTGTATGAGAGTTTGTTACGATTTATTGAGGGTGCTTGATTTACACACAAAAAGGGTTTGCGCGAAACTTTATCCTTGGTTCCGTGTAACAAGTGGGCTTTCATCCACAGATTTCTGCTCCATCTGTCCATTTGCCATAGCAAAGGAAGTCCCGGACTGCAGACATCGCCACATCTTCGGCTAGCAGAGCTTGATTTGCCAAGTGCATGAATCGCTGCTCATCCACTGTTATTGAGGCCATTGACCAATCGCTGAAATCTCGAGCTGCAACAGCATTGAATCTTAAAAGAAGAAAATCAGAATGCCTAGGGTCATTTTCGATGATTTTAAAAAGTGAGCTGACATTTGCTGCTGTGCCTTCAAGCACTTGAAGAAACCAGCCTGAATGCGAGATCAAAACTCCCGTGATACCTCGGCTAGGGTTGTTACGAAGACATGTAGCCATTAATTTTTCGTATTCAGCTCCCTCAATAAGAGAGCGACTCCGATAAACCAATTGAATGAGTTGTTGGTCGAGGGCTAGTATGGAATCTATAAAAGACGCTGACATTTGTTTTTCCCTTTATTCATTCAGTTAACTGGCAATATAACAATACAAGCGACTAAACTTATGACTGTATTCGAATAAATCAGACTTTTTCCTTGATCCACGATTTGAATCACTTTCTTTACTTTAAACCAACGGCTTGAGACTATTGTGAAGAAATTTCTTTTAAGTGAGTAAAAATTGCAAATGACAATTTTTTCAGCACTTTCGTAGATTTCGCACTCAGCCGTGTCATTTCCACACGAAATGTTAAGCGCAAGGCGTGGGGCTTGAACATGTGAGAGGCGAACTCGCTGTCCATGAATTCAAAAGTTTTATCGTTGATCTAAACTAGCAACCTTTACACATCCTAATGAAATACCATTTCCCCGAATTGGCAAGATCCCTAAAACAATGAACTCCTTTCAATCAGTGCGTTTGTTATTGATTCTGTTGACAGCATCGTTAGTAACGGGTTTGACGTTTGCTCAGACTGCTGGTACCAGTTCGCGTTACACCGCGTCTCCCGAAAATCCAGATGGCATCGGCAAACGCTATATGGGCCGCGAGATCTCTGGCGTGATGGGATGGCAAGGAGCCCCTTGGCTTGAGCGGCAAGAACGTGAGCGTGAGGAGCGAACAGATTTATTATTAAAAGCGCTGGCGCTGAAGCCCGCAATGGTAGTGGCTGACATTGGCGCTGGTACGGGTTACTTAACGCGGCGCATGGCACCAGCCGTTTTGCCTGACGGAAAGATATTGGCGGTTGATGTGCAGCCAGAGATGGTGCGCATGCTAGAAAACAGTATCAAAAGCTCAGGGCAAACAAACATCGAGGCAAGGCTGAGTGCAGTTGACGACGTCAAGTTGCCTAGTAGCTCTGTGGATCTCGCGGTGATGGTGGATGTGTATCACGAATTAGCCTTTCCCTACGAGGTAATGACCAGTGTGATGAAAGCTTTAAAGCCGGGCGGTCGTCTGGTTTTCGTTGAGTACAAGGCCGAAGACCCTAAGGTGCCTATCAAACCGCTGCATAAGATGAGCGAAGCACAAATTAGAAAAGAAGCCGAAATCTTTGCGCTGGATTGGGAGCGTACGGTTAGTACGTTGCCGTGGCAGCACGTAGTGATATTTCGAAAACGGAACTGATAGATGAAGAGCTTGCCACGTACATCAATTACAACGGCTATGGCGCTACCTTGGGGGATTAACTTTGCAAGACTTGGTTAAATCTGTACAAGCGACAACAGGCAGGTCATTGGGCATGTTCTACAACGCAGCATTCAAAAACGATGACAGCTCTTTTACCATCTGTACGTTTATAAATCTCGCGAATAAATTCATCACTGTAAAGCGTTAGGGCTGCAATGATCAGATCCGTATAGAAATAGAACTTTAAGTATGTCGGACTCGGAGTACAGGCGTCGACCGGAGTCAGTGCGCAGTGGCGAGATCATGTCGTATCGCTTTTCCCAGACACGCAAAGTCTCAGGGTGAATTTGGGAGCGTCGGGCAACTACACCAATGGTCAAAGAGTTTTGTAGGTTGGTTTCCATGAGAGATGCCGTTTCATAGAAGTTTTTGCCGAAAGTGTT
>CANNNH010000172.1 GCA_947505915.1 Comamonadaceae bacterium | reverse complement strand
CCATCGCACAACAAGACACCATCAGTGGTGGCTTCTAGGCCGGCCACCAAATACAGCAAGCTGCTCTTGCCACAGCCCGAGGGCCCTAGCAAGACCACAAACTCGCCGGGGGCCACATCCAGCGTCATGCCCTCTATGGCGGTGAGCGCCTTGGGGGTGCCAGGGTTCCATACTTTGCGCAGGCCGCGCATGCTGATCATGGGCTTCATAGGTTTACCTCGTAGCCACAGCAGAGGGGCCCACCCACCACAGCACGCGCTCTTGCACCCACAGCAGGGCGCGGTCAAACGCGAAGCCGAGCAGGCCAATCAGCGTCATGGTGAAGAACACCAGACTGGAGTTAAAGGTGTTGCGCGCCATCATGATGATTTGCCCCAGGCCTGAGCCCACGCCCACGGCCTCAGCGATCAGCACCACCATCCACGCGGCAAACAGATTCAAACGCAGCGTGACAAACAGGCTGGGCAGAATCGTCGGCAAGATGACATAGCGAAAGAGCTGCCGCTTGTTGGCACCCATGATGCGCGCCACATGGAGGTAGTGCGCGGGCACGGCGTCAATCTGCGACAAGGTAGACAGCACGATGATGAAGAACACCGAAATGAACACCAAGAAGATGGCCGGCACATTACCAATACCAAACAGAAAGATCGCCACCGGCAGCCAAGCTACTGGAGAGATGGGCGTGAGCAAGGTGATGGTGGGCAGGGTGAGTTTGCCAAAAGTGCGGAAATAGCGAATGCCGACACCGACTGCCACTGCACCGATAAACCCGATGGCCAGCCCCAAGATCACCCGCATGGAAGTCCACCCCATGACGATGAGCACCGAAACGAAGCCGCCTCCCTCTTCCTCTAGGCTGCGTGCCCCAGCCGGATCAAAGAACTTGAACTGTTCGGTGAGGTTGGCCAAAAATAGATGCGGCGGCGGCAGCATCAGCGGATCGGCATAGCCGCGCCACCAGCAAAACTCCCAAATACCAAAAAAGAAGCCTACTGAGGCCACCCACCACAGCGCAGGCTCTAACCAAGCCCGCCAAAAGGCGGGTGGGGCAGTGTCGGCGGGCGCTGATGGTTGGCGAACAGGCGTAGCAGCGGATGCCGGAGTTGCACCGGCCAGAGGTAGTGCAGACATGGCGGACTCCTTCAGGTGCCGAGCGCGGTGGCTCAGGCCGCCTTGAGTTTGAGCGAGTCGTAAAGCGGCTTGTTCTCGGCGATGACCTGCTCCAGCAAGGTCCAGTCAATTGCAGCACGTGGAGCCAGCTTCTTCACATAGCCCAACTCTTTCATGGACTGACCACGGTCCAGAATGAACTGGGTGTTGTTGCGCTGGTCAATCATGATGGGCTGCTTGGCTGCGGCCATTTTGGCGGCTTCCAGGGTGGTCTTGTAGTAGGTGCCTACGGTGTCTTTCAATGCGGCGTCGATGTCTTTCTCGGCCTGGCTTTGGGCCACCATCATGGCTTTGATAACCGACTTGACCGCCTTGGGGTTCTTCTCGATCAGCTGAGTGCGCACTGCGAGCACGCAGTCGGAATAGTTCTTGCCGTAGAGGTCGTTGCCGTCGGACAGGATGCTAGAGCCCTTGCGCAAGGTCAGGCACTGGGTGGCATAGGGCTCGATGTGGCAGATGGCGTCTACCGCACCAGCGATAAAGGCCTGCGCCAGCTCGGGCGAAGTACCGAAGTAGGCCACCTTCACGTCTTTGAACGTGAGGCCGGCTTTCTTCAGGTAATCGTAGGGCAGCACTTCGAGTGTATCGGCCTGGAAGGTGCCGATAGTTTTGCCCTTGAGGTCGGCAGCGCTTTTGATGCCTTCTTTGGCAATCAAGATGCAACCCATGGCACCTGCGCCAGCAACGATTTTTACTGGAGCGCCAGCGTCATAAAGAGTCAGGAAGTTGGAGTAAGGAATGACCGACATTTCCACTTGGCCTGCGCCAAACAGGGTGGCAATGTCGGCATTGGTGGGGGTGACGACGAAGTCGAGTTCAACGTCGTCGGCCTTGGTCAGCTCGCGCTTCTTGGCCAAGAAAAAAGCCATGTTGCACAGGCCCGAGCCGTGGGTGGCCTTGATTTTGGTGGCGGCGTGCGCAGCGCCTGACATGAGCGCGGCGCCCAAGGCGGCTGGCAATGCCAAAGTCGCACTGGCGGCACTGGTGGTTTTAAGGAAGCCCCGGCGAGACTGGTCTTGGAGCTTTGCGTAAGTGGTACCGTTGCGTTCACACATGATGATGGCCTCTGTAGAAAGTTATTAACAATCACGGTGGAATCATGTGCAGCAAAGTGCCAGCGCCGTGAGTCCACACGTTTCACTCGGCACGCCAACCAATGGGCATTTGCCCAGCGCTTCTTACCACTGTGCAACTTGTGTGTCAGGCAGTGGGCCCTGAATTTGTGCCGGCTTGGTGCACCCAGCGGCAACAAGCGCTACAGAGCACAGTTGTCGCGCACGGGTGCGGTGCGCGCACGCCCTATTTGCTTGCTTGCAGCGGTGCCGGCTCAGGCACCCGCACTGCAGGGTGACTTCTGCCAGCGCGCAGGGCCAAGTCTTCGCGCCAAGGTAGCGGCAATCTCCTGTACGCCGATGGGCAAGCGCGGCAGTGACAATGCCTTTGGGTCGCTGCGAGCTCTGCATCTGCACGAACAAAAGGCGCTTGGGGCACTAAAACCTGTGTCATTCATGTGATCAGGTGGGTGGAATTCCTATCCCCCTACTAAATGTGATCGATGTAATCAGGCAGACGGTTCCGATTCATACGGACCGCGCCTCCGCAAGCACCTTGGCCCGGAACTTCTGCAGCAAGTCGCCGGGGGTCAGCAAATCAAGGCGAATTCCCAGCAACGATTGCTGTTCGTCTTGCAGACCGCATCAGTCCAGTAAGGTGGCACCGGGCAAGGCATCAACGAGCAGATCCAAGTCGCTGCCATCCAGGTCGCTGCCATGTAGAGCCGATCCAATGACGCGCAGGTTCACTGTGGGAGAGCAGCTCACCGCTTCGCGAACTGCACTTCGCTTCAGGTCAAGCACAACGGAGGGGCGCACTAGCGTTCTTTCAAACAAAACTCTGCGCGATAGTAAGGGATCGAAAAATTTGTCCCTCTGCGCCAGCCAGCTGATGGATTACCTAGAGCAGTTCACGCGCAGGGTGAGTGATGCGTGAGAGGATTTTCTAAACCGTCTACAAAGGCTTGAACGCAAGCTCCGCCCCCGACGCCAGCGTCAGAACGACCCTCTTGCGGCGGCTGTCGTAGCGCTGCGCGGCGGCCAAAGGCTGGGCAATGGTTTGGGTGAACTGATGGCGGGCAATCAGGTTGAGTAGGTTGGCCTGCTTGGTCGCTGAGGCCAGCTCAATCCATGTTCGATCCAAGCGATAGGCTTGGTTCTGTGCAAGCCAGTTCAACACATCAACCAAATGCCAGGTTGGCGCGCTGCCATCGTGCACCGGCGCGGGAAAGGTTGCAGCATGCGCTTGCGTCAACTTGTGCAAGTTCTGCCGTGTGACCCCAACGCGGGCCGCCACGTCGGACAGGCCAACAAAATCAGGGCCAGCTTCCACCAAAACCGCCAGCGGAATCGCCTGCGCCACGTCGTTCAATGCGGACTGCAACGCAGCATGCGCACTGCTGGCGGACCGGGTGAACTCCAAGGCCAAGCGACCGGGCTGCCCTAGGCCTACCGTTGCGTCAGTGCAGCCTTGCGCCCCGAGTCGCTCCACCAACGTATCCATATCGGATTCAGCCGGAGGCAAGGCATATTTCAGTGTGAAGATGTATTCCATGGTTTGACTCATTCAGGTGCTATGTCAGCCGTACAGTTATCGACAACCCGTTTCAAAGCGGCGGCGTGGTTAGCCGCGTTCTTCGGCGTACTCCAAATACTCGTGATGCAAAACTCGCCGCATCGGCACGTTGACTCATTGGCCGGGCAATACATCTTTCCCCATGCATGTGAGCCGCCCTGCGCTATCCGCCAGCCCTGGGCTTCGGCGTAACGCAGCGCTTTTTCCACATCTTTCTTAGGATGTATTGAACGCGCCATTTAAATAATCCCCTGCAATGTAATACGAATTAGGTTGTCAGTTGACAACTTTCTGACAAATATTTCGTCATCCTGCTCACTCCCCCCATCGTGCACCGCCTCATACAGCGCCTTGAGCGACTGGCCGTTGAAGCTCCCGTGCGGCGAGGGTTGTAGCGGGTAGTCGTCGCGCAGGCCCAGCAGCTTGCGGGTGGCGGGGGTTAGCGAGCAGACTGTGCCGTCGAGTTCCACCTTTCTGTCGCTAACCACAGTCACCTGCGAAAGCCCGTCTTTGAATAGCAGCACCGACCCAGTGGGAATGCCCAGTTCGTGGAAGTTCATGCGCGGGCGGCGGGCGTCTTTGAGGTTTTGGGCAGACTGCTTGTCAGCGGCGGTCGCGTCGGCCACCAGCGTCTGCTCTAGCAGCGCGGTGATGTCTTCCATCTTGAGCAGCTTGAGCACGGCAATCACCCGTTGGGGGTCGATCTTGAAAAACTCCCGATTGGGGTTGATGCGGTGGTCGCCAAAGGCAAAGTGCGGCGAGCGCTCCACCTCGGCCGCGTCTTTGACCTGGCAGGCAAACGCGCAGTCAAACGGCACCGGTACGCCCGTGCTGAACAACTGCTTCATGCGGTCTTCCACTTCAAGCTGGGT
>CANNNH010000171.1 GCA_947505915.1 Comamonadaceae bacterium | reverse complement strand
GCCAAGCGTTTGGTCGCTTGGCAAAAGCAGCATGGCAGGCATGACTTGCCTTGGCAGAGCAGTGCAGACCCTTACCGCGTGTGGTTGTCCGAGATCATGCTGCAACAAACCCAAGTGGTGACAGTAATGGCTTACTACGACAAGTTTTTAAAGCGTTTCCCAACGGTGTCTGTTTTGGCCAGTGCCAGCTTGGATGAGGTGTTGGGATTGTGGAGCGGGTTGGGCTATTACAGTCGCGCCAAAAACTTGCATCTCTGTGCGCAAATGGTGGCGAGTGAGCATGGCGGTGTTTTTCCAAACAACAAAGAGGGCCTGCAACAGTTGCCTGGCATTGGTCCTTCCACCGCTGCGGCCATCGCCTCTTTGTGCTTTGGAAAACGAGAAGCAATATTGGATGGCAATGTCAAGCGTGTACTGACGCGGGTCCATGGTTTTGGACACGATTTGTCGCATGCAACCCATGAGAAAGCCCTTTGGAAGATTGCGCAGCAGGCTTTGCCTGTGCATGAAAGTGATATGCCTACCTACACCCAAGGCATGATGGATTTGGGTGCGACTTTGTGCACACGCAGCCAGCCTGCATGTGCTCGCTGTCCTATGCAGGATATGTGTGTAGCGCGCCATGAAGGCCAAGCCAGCCACTACCCCGTCAAGACGCGCAAGCTCAAACGCAGCGCCCAGGTGATGTGGTTGTTGTTCGTTCGCAGCGCAGAGGGTGCGGTTTGGTTGCAGCAGCGCCCGCCCAAGGGCGTGTGGGCGAGTTTGTTCACATTCCCCATTTTTGACAGCGAAGAGTCATTGGTGGCGTCGCTGTCAAAGCCTTTGCAAGGCAAGTTGCAGTTTGCGCCTGCCTTTGTGCATGTGCTGACCCACAAGGATTTGCATTTGCATGTGGCGCATTTGGCTTTACCAGCAGCAAAAAAATTGGGTGAAACGGGGCAGTGGTGGGCTGCCCAAGACTGGCCAAATTTAGGCCTACCAGCGCCCGTGCGTCAACTTTTGTTGGCTTAGATAGCGTCGAGTTCGCGGTGACGCTTAAGGCTGACCCAATCAGCGGAAAAACGTTGGTGCAAAGCTTCCACCAAGTACACCGAACGGTGTTGACCCCCCGTGCAACCGATGGCGACTGTCACATAGCTTCGGTGATCGTTTTTAAGCGATGGCAGCCATTGCTCTAAAAAGTCGCTTATATGCAGCTGCATGGTTTGCACCGGCGTTTGCTGTGCCAACCAAAGCGCCACCGCAGCGTCGCGGCCTGTGAGGGGTTTGAGATCGGGTTCGTAATGGGGATTAGGCAACATGCGCACATCAAACACAAAGTCCGCATGAACAGGGATGCCGCGCTTAAAGGCAAAGGATTCGAACATCAGCGTTAACTGAGCGCTGGGCGCCGTGACCAAGGAGTGCACATAGTCTTGCAACTTGCCCGCACGAAGCAAACTGGTGTCGATGATGTGGGACTCTTCGCGCAAATCGGACAAAAGTTTGCGCTCGAGTTCAATGGCTGCCACCAAATCGCGGGTAGAAACTGCCGCGCCTTTGTCTTCGCGTGAAAGAGGGTGGTTGCGCCGAGTTTCAGAAAAACGGTGTACCAGTGTGTCGGTGTTGGCGTCCAAAAAAAGCAGTCTGACATGCACCTGTTCTTCGCGCAGTTGGGCCAACTGTGCGGGTACCAAATGCAAGGCGTGGGCGCTGCGAACATCCATGGCAATCGCCATCTTGTCTTGTTGGGTTTGGTCTTCTAGGTGCACCAAAGGCAGGAGCAACTCGGGCGGAAGGTTATCTATGCAGTAGTAGCCAGCGTCTTCAAGCGCGTGCAGGGCAATAGATTTGCCAGAGCCCGACATGCCTGTGATCAAAATGAGTTCGCGGTTCATGCGCGGGTTGCCTTGGGTTTGGGCGCAGCCTTGGTCATGGCTTGCAGCATTTCACGTGCATGCGCATGGGTGGTGTCAGACAGTCGCTCACCCCCCAGCATGCGGGCAATTTCAGCCACCCTTTGTTCACCTAGAGCGGGTGTTACCTGACTGGCGACACCTTCTTTGTCAGCGTGTTTGGAGACCACCCAATGGTGGTCGGCGCAGGCGGCCACTTGGGGCAAATGCGTCACAGCCAACACTTGGCGGTCTTTGCCAAGTTGTTTCATGAGGCGACCCACGGTTTCGGCGACTGCGCCGCCAACACCCGCATCCACTTCGTCAAAAATGAGTGTTTGTGCGGTGCCTAACTGGCTGGTGGTGACTGCGATGGCCAAGGCGATGCGAGAGAGTTCGCCCCCCGAGGCAACCTTGCCCACGGGTCTTGGCGTGCTGCTGGCATGACCTGCGACCAAGAATTGCACTTCCTCCAAGCCATGGCTAGCGGGTTCTGGCAGGGCTTGCAGTTGTACTTGGAATTGACCGCCTTGCATTCCTAAGTTTTGCATGGCTTGGGTGATGCTGGTCGCCAACTTGGGGGCGGCTTTTTGTCGTGCTTGAGAGCGTTTGCGAGCCTCGGCCATGAAAGCGCTTTTGGCTTTTTCTTCGGCAGCCTCCAGCGCAGCCAAATTGACTGCGGCGTCTAGCTTCACAAGTTCTTGCTGCCAGCCGAGGTAAAGCGCTGGCAACTCTTGGGGTGTGCGTTTGTAGCGCCGTGACAGACCCACCCAAAGCCCCATGCGGGCATCAATATCGGCCAAGCCTTGGGGGTCAAGATCGGCACGGCGCAACCAAGCTTGCAGGCTGTGCGCGACGTCCTCGGCTTGCGCCAGCGCAGAGCCCAGTTGGTCAGACAAATGTTGGAACTCGGCTTCAATATTGGCTTGCTCTTGTAATGCCTTGACCGCTTGTGCCAAGTGGCTGTGCGCAGCGTCTTCTTCTTGCAGGTGCGTGAGAGCAGTTTGCGCTGCATCCAAAAGGGTCTGTGCATGTGACAAGCGGGTGTGTTGAGCGTTCAAGTCTTCCCATTCGTCAGCGCCTGGGGCGAGTTTGTCTACCTCGCCAATTTGCCAACTCAGTCGCTCGCGTTCTTGTTGCAGTTGGTCTTGCGCCAAGCGGGCGTGTTCCAAGGTTTGCAGGCTTTGCCGCCAATCGTTCCAAAGGGTTTGCAAAGCTTGTGCAGGAATTTTGGCGTAGGCGTCGAGCAAATCGCGCACCGCGCTGGGGCGTGTCAGGCTTTGCCACGCGTGTTGGCCATGAATGTCGAGCAATTGATCACCAATTTCACGCAATTGCGTGGCTGTGGCTGGGCTGCCGTTGATCCATGCGCGGCTTTTGCCTTGTGCGTCTATGCTGCGTTTAAGCAATAAATCGTCAGCAGCATCAAAGCCGTTGTCTTGCAGCCAAGGGTGTAGGTGGGCAGGGGTGGAAAACTCAGCGCACAACTCGCTGCGAGCAGCACCTTCACGCACCATGCTGGCTTCGGCACGGGCGCCCAGAACCAACTGAAGTGCATCTATCAATATAGATTTGCCAGCCCCAGTTTCTCCACTGAGAACGGTAAACCCTGCGCCGAACTCCAACTCAAGTTGACGAACAATGACAAAGTCACGCAGGCTGATGCGTTGCAAGCTCATGAACCACCCTCATTCCAATGCAGTTTATGGCGCAGTGTGTCAAAGTAATTCCAACCTTTGGGGTGAAGAAAGACCGCATGGTGTGGTGATTTACGCACCAAAACTTTGTCACCCATCAGCATAGAGGCCATGGATTGCATATCGAAATTGGCGCTGGCGTCGCGCCCGCCCACCAATTCAATCGTGACTTCTGCCTGATCAGCCAACACCAAAGGGCGGTTGGAAAAGGTGTGAGGCGCAATCGGCACCATCAGCAAGCCGCCCAAAGAGGGTTGCAACAGTGGGCCACCTGCGGACAAAGAATAGGCAGTAGAGCCCGTGGGGGTGGAGATGATCAGGCCATCGGCGCGTTGCTTGGCCACAAAATGTCCATCCACCGATACGCGCAACTCCACCATGCCCGATGAGGCCCCACGGTTGATGACCACATCGTTCAAAGCCAAAGCATCAAAAACGCAATCTGTGCCCCGCCAGACTTGGGCGTGCAGCATGCTGCGCTGGTCTTGTTCGTAGTGGCCTTGCAGCATGGGCTGCAAAGTTGTTTCCATGTGTTCCAAGGAAATATCAGTGATAAAGCCCAGCCTGCCTTGGTTGATGCCTATTAAGGGAATACCATGGGGCGCGAGTTGCCTGCCAAAACCCAGCATGGTGCCGTCGCCTCCCACCACCAAAGCAAGATCGCATTTCTTGGCAATGCCCGCAACATCCATGACGGGGCAACCCTGTGCACCCAAATGCGCAGCGGTGTCTTTTTCTACCACCACTTCACAGCCTTGGCTATGCAAAAAAGCCACCAAGGAGGCCAGTATGGGCTGACCTGCTGGCGCAGCAGCCCCATGGCTGGATGAAGCATGGGATTTGCCGATAAGGGCGATTTGGCCAAACGTTGGGTTCATAGACCAAATTACATCATTAAAATGCACAGAAAGGATGACCATGCTGGACGATCGCGCCAAGTTGTTGCTCAAGACCCTGGTAGAGCGCTATATCGCTGACGGCCAGCCTGTGGGTTCGCGCACTCTGTCCCGCGCCAACGGCATCGAGTTGTCCCCAGCCACCGTGCGAAATGTCATGGCCGACCTGGAAGAAATGGGCTTGATTGTCAGTCCCCACACCTCGGCGGGACGTATTCCTACAGCGCGTGGCTACCGATTATT
>CANNNH010000170.1 GCA_947505915.1 Comamonadaceae bacterium | reverse complement strand
GGCTGCTGTTGCTGCGCAGTTTGCCACCGATGTCGGGCAGATGCGAGACCACAGCTGCAAAAGCCACGAGAGATCCATCGCGGAATATTGGCATCGCCGTTGTCACGTCATGGATGTGGCCGGAGCCTTTCCACGGGTCGTTGGTGATGAAAACATCACCTGGCCGCATGGTGTTACCGGGGTACTTGTCGAGAAAATGTCGGACCGTGGCCGGCAGGCAGCCAATGAAGCCGGGCAGGCTCATGGTGGACTGGGCCAGCGATCGACCCTTGGCATCGGTCAAGACGATGGCGAAGTCATTGCCGTCGCGCACCAAGGTTGAAAAGCAGGTGCGCACAAAAGCTGC
Source organism: Comamonadaceae bacterium (assembly GCA_947505915.1). Next base: position 4,398 of record CANNNH010000170.1, on the reverse strand, counting down.
GGAAGCTTCATCCACTACGCTGATCAGCCGCTTCCACAGGATCTCTAGCTCGATCGGATCGAATCGGTCCTTTTTGGTCGCGATGACCGCGGGTTGGTCAGCAAGCAGAGATTTCATTTACTCGAATTCCTTGATAGTGACGGAGACCGTGAGGTCGGAAAGAACGGTCACATCGGAAGCGACCGGAACCACGGTGGTCGACTCCCGTTCCTCAAGGATCAGCGGTCCTTGTACAGTCTGACCGGGTTGCAGCGAATAGCGGTCATAAACATGGGCTGGACCATAGGCGCGTTTGAGCGGAAGGTAGATCTGCCGCGTGCCACGCGCTGAGGCTGTGGTCTTGACGCGGTCGTCTCCCCACTCAAAATGATGACCCCTAGTTTGTGCCCTGCCAGTCAGGCGCCACGTGATGACTTGCGGCTTGGCATTTGGCACCAAACGACCGTAGAGCTTTTGGTACTGCTCCTCGAATGAATTGAGAACGGCCTCGCCAGTTTTTTCGCTGATGCTTTCCCAGTTGATGACCACCGGTACATCTGCCCCCTGGCCGTGGTAACGCATTTCGGCGCCAATGCGCCAGCTGACGTCCTTTGCACCAGCCGTTTCGAGCTCCGCCTGAGCGTCCTTCTTGAGCGCCCCTAAGACTTGCGCGATCTGTTTCCAGTCGCAAGCGGTCAGCAGTTGCGGGTTGGACCAAGCGCGGTCTACCCGTGCGGGCGCAGCCAGCATACCTAGGCATGAGCCAGCACCTGCGGCAATCGGAATGAGTACGCGGGGTATGCGCAGTTTGCGTGCTACCTCAACGGCATGCACAGGACCTGCACCGCCAGTGGTAACCATCGTGAAATCGCGGGGGTCATGGCCATTTTCAGCGATATGAATGCGCGCCGCATTGGCCATATTTTCATTGACCATGTTGTAGATACCCCAAGCCGCATCGGTCGTTTTCACGCCCAGTTGGTCTGCCAGCCGGCTCATGGCTTTGTCTGCCTGATGGGTGTCTAACTGCATGTCACCCCCAAGAAAATTAGTGGGACTCAGGTAACCCAGCAGCAAGTCAGCATCGGTCACCGTCGGGGCTGTGCCACCAAGGCCGTAGCAGGCAGGGCCGGGAACGGAGCCCGATGATTCTGGGCCAACGTTGAGCAGGCCCAAGCGGTTGGCGTGCGCAATTGATCCGCCCCCAGCGCCAATTTCGATCAGCTCGATGCTGGGGATCAGGATGGGCAATCCTGAGCCACGTTTGAAACGTGCAACCCGGGCACATTCAAAAAAGTGAGCTACCGGCGCCTCGCCACCCACCGCAACACACGCCTTGGCGGTGGTGCCACCCATGTCAAACGCCAGTACTTGGTGCACGTTGTTTTGCCGCGCGGTGTTCAGTGCGGACAGGACGCCTGCCGCCGGGCCAGACTCCAGAAGCAAAATCGGGGCTTGAGCCGCTGACTTGGCCGAGGTGAAGCCGCCGCTGGAGACCATCACGCGCAGCGGTGCACCGGGCTCGATCTTGTCGATCCGACCTTCAAGTTCATGCAGGTAGGCTGCCACGATCGGCTTCACGTAAGCATTGGCGGCAACCGTCGAGGTCCGCTCGAACTCCTTGATCTCACACGCAAGCTCAGACGACAGCGAGATGGCGACACCTGGCAAAGCGGTCTGAAGCTGGTCGCGCAGCCGCTTTTCATGCGCATCGTTCGCGTAGGCGTGCAGCAGGGACACGGCAACCGACTCAACCCCCAGCTTTTTCAATTCAGCCGCCACGCGCTCGATCTCATCAGCCGTGAGCGGCTTCAGCGAGCTGCCATACGCGTCCAGTCGCTCATGCACTTCAACACGGCAGTCTGCATCAACCAGTGGCTGGGGCAGCACGATGTCGAGGTCATAGATGTCATAGCGCCACTCGCGGCCGATATCGAGCATGTCGCGCATGCCTTCTGTGGTTACCAACGCAGTGCGTGCCCCCTTGCGCTCGATCAAAGTGTTGGTGATCAAGGTCGTTCCATGGACAACTTCTGCCAGTGGTGGTGTGTCGATGCCCATCGACCGTGAGACCTGCTGCAGCAGGTTCAGTATCACGGTAGTGACGGCTTCGCCAGGATCGTTCGGTGTGGTGGGCGTCTTGCCAACCCAGATTCTGCCAATGGATGACAGCGTGGCCACGCCGTCGGTGAAGGTTCCACCGATATCCACGGCGACACGCAAACTGTCAGGTTTTGCGGAAGAGTTTTTCACAAGCATCAATGGAGTTTTAATAGGGGTTGGTTTATATCTGTCGTACCGCGGGGTTCATCAAGGCTCAATAGGCGACGGTGATCAGACGCTCTTCGGTCATTTCGCGTATGGCATAGGAGGGGCCTTCGCGGCCGAAGCCACTGTCCTTGACGCCTCCAAAGGGCATTACATCGACGCGTGCGCTGGAGGCTTCATTGACATGCACACCGCCAAAGTGGAGACGGCGTGCAGTTTGCAATGCGGTTGACAGGTCGCTGGTGAACAGGCCGGCGGCAAGACCGTAGGGGCTGTCGTTGGCACGCCTGACGGCCTCGTCGATCGTGTCGAACTCAAGAATGCTCAGGACTGGGGCAAATATCTCTTCGGAATACACCCGCATGGTGTCCGTCACGCCAGTCAGCACCGTTGCCGACATTACATTGCCTTCGCAAACACCCCCTGTCAGCACTGTGGCGCCTGCGGCTACAGCCTCTTGTACCCAAGCGGTGGCGCGTTACGCATGGTGGGCGCTGATCATGGGGCCGATGATGGTGGCGGGATCAGCCGGATCACCGGCCTTCGCCGCCTTGGCTGCGGCGACGAATTTGGGAATGAATTTCGCTGCGATACGGCGATCGACAAACAACCTTTGGACCGACGTGCAAACCTGCCCGGCTTTGCGAAACCCGGCGTTGACGATCTTAGGCACTGCCATGTCGATATCGGCGTCGTGGCAGACGATGGTGCTGGCGATGCTGCCAAGTTCTAACTGCGTACCGCGTAAGCCAGCGGCCTGCTGAATTTCGCGACCGACTTGTGTACTGCCGGTGAAGGCGTAATAAGCAATACGTTGGTCCTGCAGTAGTTGGCGGCCAATCTGGGTGCCCGCGCCATTGACAAGCGCTAGCAACGCGGGTGGCAGGCCTGCCTCAAGTAATATTTTGCACAGCTCGACGGCAGTCAGTGGCGTCAGGTTCGACGGCTTGAGCACGACGGCATTACCGCCCGCCAGTGCTGGCGCCACCTTATGCGCTACTGTGTTGAGTGGCGAGTTGAAAGGCGTGATTGCACAGATCACACCGCGCGGTACGCGCACCGTGAAGCCAAGTCGGTTTTTCATGCCAGCGGCAGCTTCCATGGGAACCAATTCACCGTTCAGGCGCTTGGCTTCGTCGGCCGACAACTCTAAGGTCTGAACGCAACGGCGAACTTCGTTGTCAGCATCAGGTTTTGTGAAGCCGGCCTCGTCACGCATAAGACCTGACAGTACCGCCATACGGCCTTCAGTCAGGCGCGCCGCTTGTGCCAGGATCTGGAATCGTTCATATGGACTCAGACTCGAAGCTTGAACACCGGCCAGAGCGCCGGTGACAGCCTCATCGACCTGTGTGGCAGAGGCGACTGCCATTTGACCGTAGACACGGCCCTGGAACTTTTCGGTCAGCGTCTGTGTCGATTCGCCATCAACCCACTTACCCCTGATAAGAAGTTGGGACATGGACTGTACCTAGTGGTTCGACGCCAGCGCCTGCATGAAGCCCAGACGAATCTTGACGGGATCGCGCTCAGTCGTGCCGGCAGGTTTCTGGTCATCGATGCGAGCCGCGATGAACCGAGGGCCATCGCCCTTCAGTGCGAGATCGATGAGAGCTTCGAAATGTGCATCATCCGTGGCCCAGTCGCTCTGCACCAAGCCTGCGCCACGCGCCATGCTGACAAGGTCGACGGTGCTGGTTGTCAGTGTGGCCTGCTTGCCGGTGATCTGGTACATGCCATTATCAAAGACGATGATGGTGAGATTTTTCAGCGCGGTGGCAGCCGCCGTGCCAAGCGAGCCAAGCTGCATCAGCAGCGAGCCGTCACCTTCAAGCGCAAAAACACGGCGCTTGGGCTGGGCCAGCGCCACGCCAAGAGCAATCGGTGCCGTCAGCCCCATGCTGCCGAGCATGTAAAAATTTTCGGGTCGCTGACCACTGGCCCACAGGTCAAAATTGTTGTTACCAATACCGCCAATGACGGCTTCGTTTGCGGTGAGCTTACCGACCAGACGGCGCGTCAGATCTGAGCGATTCATGATTCGGAGAGTGCTGCGGAAGTTTGATTTTTGAGGTGCCATGGTCACTCCGGGTATCAGTTGGATCGCTTGGTTAAGAGCGGAGACAAAATCATCGCAGCCGGCGCCTGTGT
>CANNNH010000169.1 GCA_947505915.1 Comamonadaceae bacterium | reverse complement strand
CAATGCGGCTGCCGATGCGCTGTCACCCCTGGGTGAAAAAACACTTGATTTCCCTTTGACCGCCGAACGCTTGTGGCGGGCCATGCAAGCACCTCACGGAGAACCTACCCCATGAAATACAAAAAATCAGAAGCCAAAGAGTACGCACGCGAGAACTTTCGTGGCGTCTGGGCCGCCACCATGACGCCCTTTGACGACAGTCTGGCCATCGACGAGGCGGCTTACCGCCGCAACTTGCGCCACTGGGCGCAGACGCTCAAGCTGGGCGGCCTGTTTGTGTCGGGCAAGCAGGGCGAATTTTTCTCCATGTCGGTGGCCGAGCGCATGCGCTCTTTCGAGCTGGCCGTCGAAGAGGCTGACGGCCATTGCGGCATCGTCAGCTCGTGCTCGGACACCAATCTGGATGTGGTGCTGGCGCTGGCGCGCCACTCGCAAAACGTTGGCGCCGACTACATCGTGGTGCACAGCCCGGTTTTGCATTTCGGCGCGGACACCGACGAGACCATTTACGAGTACTACCGCTACCTCAGCGAGCAGCTGGACATCGGCATTGCCCTGTGGAACCACCCTGACTGCGGCTATGTCATGAGCCCCGAGCTGTGCGCGCGTATCGCCGAATTGCCCAACATCGTGGCCATCAAGTACAGCGTAGACCGTGAGCTCTACAAGCGCCTGACTGAAATGGCCGGCGACAAGATCATTGTCAGCACCGCATCTGAAGAAGAGTGGTTGGACAATGTGATCGAGCTGGGCTGGCGGCTGTACCTGTGCTCGACCCCGCCTTTCCTGTTGCAGACTGCGGTAGACCAGCGTATCAATGGCTACACGCAGTTGGCTTTTGAGGGCAAGCACGCGGAAGCGCGTGCCCTGCGCGACAGCTTGACTCCGGCACGCCAGGCCTTTAAACAGTCGCGCCCCAAGGGCAAGCCGCAGGCGCACAGCAAGTACTGGATGGAGTTGCTGGGGCAGACGGGCGGGCCGGTGCGCCGGCCTTTGCTGCAACTGACTGAAGCAGAAAAGCAAGCCACCCGCGAAGCCCTCGCGCGCAGCGGCCTGCGTCTGAGCTGATACCGCAGGTCTGTTTCATGTCCGTCCAGCCGCTTGTTCCACTCAGCCTGCAGGTCAATGGCCGGCCGGTGGCCTTGGCCGTGCCGCCTTCCACCCTGCTGGTGGACTTGCTGCGCGAGCAACTCGCTCTGACCGGCACCCACCAGGGTTGCGACACCGCCCAATGCGGCGCCTGCACGGTGCTGGTGGACGGTGCTGCCACCAAATCCTGCAATGTGCTGGCGCTGCAGGTCCATGGCGCCAGCGTCGTGACCATCGAGGGCTTAGAGGCGGCTGACGGCAGCTTGCACCCCATGCAGCAAGCCTTTGGCCGGCACCACGCGCTGCAATGTGGTTTTTGCACGCCGGGCATGGTCATGCGCGGCGTGGCCATGGCGGCCGAGGGCGTGCCCGCAGAGGCGCAAGCCGTCAGCCAGGCGCTGTGCGGCAACCTGTGCCGCTGCACCGGTTACCGCGGCATCGTCAATGCCGTGTGTGAAGGCCTTGAACGCATGCGATTGGTCAAGCAAGAGGGTGTGCATGACCCCATTTGACTACCGGCGTCCGCTCAGCCTCGCTGAAGCCGTGGCCTTTGTGCGGGAAGACCCTGGCGCTAAATTTCTGGCCGGCGGACAAAGCTTGTTGGCGGCCATCAAGTTGCGCTTGTCAGAGCCCACCATGCTGATTGACCTGCAAGCCCTGCCCGAGCTGAGTGGCATCCGTGCCCAGGGAGGCGGTCTCTGGATAGGCGCCATGTGCAGCCATGCCAGCGTGGCTGCGTCGCCGCTGGTCAAGCGACTGGTGCCCATGCTGGCGCAACTGGCCGGCGGTATTGGCGACCAGCAGATCCGACAGCGCGGCACGCTGGGCGGCTCAATCGCCAACGCTGACCCGGCGGCCTGCTGGCCTGCCGGTTTAGTGGCCCTGAACGGTACCGTGTTCACCGACCGCCGCCAACTGCCGGCCGACGAATTTTTCACCGGACTTTTCAGCACCGCCCTGGAGCCCGACGAAGTCGTACTCGGGGTGCAGTTTCCGTGCACGCAGCAAGCGCATTACATCAAGTTCGAGCAACCGGCCTCGCGTTTTGCCATGACCGGCGTGGCCGTGGCACAAGTGGGCAGCGTGGTGCGAGTGGCGGTGACCGGCCTGGGCAGCGGCATTTACCGCTGGGCGGCTGCCGAGCAGGCCTTGCAGCGCCGGCTGGCGCCCGAAGCACTGCAAAATTGCGTGCTGGACGCCGGAATTGCCATGGGCGATATTCATGCCTCGGCTGCGTTCCGGGCGCATTTGGCGGCGGTGCTGACGCGGCGTGCCGTTCAGCACATTTTGAAATCATCTAAGCTTTGACAGGCAACTGGCCATGAAACAAAAAATTGCCTTGCTCGGTTACGGTGCCATTGGCAAAGCGGTACACCGCTTGCTGCTGTCCCATGCCGAGCAGGTCGAGGTGGTGGCCATCCTGGTGCGTGACCGTGCAGCTGCGCTGGCGCTGGCGCCTCAAGCCGATGCCTTGTTGGTGGACAGCCTGACGCAAGTGCTGCAACGCCAGCCCGGCCTGGTGGTTGAATGCGCCGGACATCAGGCGGTCGATCTGCATGGCGTGACGGTCTTGCAAGCCGGCATCGATTTGCTGGTGGTTTCTATCGGCGCACTGGCCGAACCCGCACGCGAAGCCGCCTTGGTCAGCGCAGCGCGATCGGCCCGCAAACGCTTGTTACTGCCGGCCGGTGCCATTGGTGGCGTTGACTGGCTGGCGGCGGCGCGTCTGGCCGGCTTGCGACAGGTCACCTACCGCTCGCGCAAACCGCCGCAGGCCTGGGCTGGCAGTGCCGCTGAGCAGCAGCTTGACCTGGCCGCCATGACCGAAGCTGTGACGTTTTTTCGCGGCTCTGCCCGTGAGGCAGCGCTGCAATACCCGCGCAACGCCAATGTGGCTGCCACGGTCGCGCTGGCGGGTCTGGGTTTTGAGGCCACCACCGTCGAGATGATTGCCGACCCCCTGGCCGGCGGTAATGTGCATGAAATCGAGGCTGAGGGCGCCGGCGGGCAGATGAGCACACGCCTGGTCGGCCTGCCTGACCCGCAAAATCCGCGTACGTCGCTCATGACAGCCTACAGTGTGGTGCGATGTATCCTCAATGAAACTGCAACGGTCGTGATCTGACAATACACCTCAAGGAGTACGCCATGCTCAAACCCATCAACTTCCCCAAGTGGATTGAAGATAACCAGCATTTGCTCAAGCCGCCGGTGGGCAACCAGCAGATCTGGCAAGACACCGACCTGATCGTCACGGTGGTGGGTGCGCCCAACCAGCGAACTGATTTTCATGACGACCCCTATGAAGAGTACTTTCACCAGTTCAAGGGCAGCGCCCATTTGCTGGTGATAGACCGCGGTCAGTTTGAACGCATTGATTTGCACGAGGGGGACATTTTCTTAATGCCACCGCACATGCGCCATTCACCCCAGCGGCCGGAGGCTGGCAGCCTGTGTTTGGTGTTGGAGCGTTCCCGTCCGGCCGGCGTGCTCGATGCTTTTGAGTGGTACTGCGCTCATTGCAGCACGCTGGTTCACCGCTCGGAGTTGCAGTTGCAAAGCATCGTGGAAGATCTGCCGCGTGCTTACGGCGTTTTTTACAATGCTGCACCGGCCCTGCGCACCTGCCCGGCCTGCGGCGAAGTACACCCCGGCCGCGACTGGGCGGCCTGGCATTCGACCCGGGCGCTGACCACGGGGGTGCAGCCCGGTTAGGCCGGCTCGGGTTATCCGGTATTGACGAGATTATGTTTATGCCTAAACTATTTTTTCTGCGAAGCTATCTTCTTTAACGCGTATTTTTACAACGGGGGAATTTATGAAATTCAAGTTGAACAGCCTGGTGGTGGTTTTGGGCCTGGCCGCCTGCAGCTTGTCTGCGCAGGCGCAGCAGACGGTGAAGATCGGTTTTCTGGGTACTTTGTCCGGCCCGGCCGGTGCTTTAGGCCAGGACCAGTACGACGCTTTCATGCTCGGCGTGGAACACAACGGCGGCAAATTGGGCGGCGCGACTGTTCAAGTGATCAAAGAAGACGACCAGCTCAAGACCGACCTGGGCGTGCAACTGGCGCAAAAACTCATTGAGCGCGACAAGGTCAATATCATCACCGGCGTGACTTTCTCCAACGTCATGATGGCCATTCACAAGCCCATCACCGACGCAGGTGTGCTGCTGGTCGGCTCTAACGCCGGGCCGTCACCCCTGACCGGCAAAGGCTGCAGCCCGCTGTTTTTCTCAACTTCCTGGAACAACGACTCGCTGCACGAGTCCATGGGCCAGCACGCCACCGACTCCGGCTACAAAAAAGTCTATCTGCTCGCGCCTAACTACCAGGCCGGCAAAGACGCCTTGTCCGGTTTCAAGCGCATGTACAAAGGCCAGGTGCTCGACGAGGTCTACACCCAGGTCAACCAACCCGACTACTCGGCTGAAATCGCCCAGCTGCAAGCCGCCAAGCCAGACGCCATTTATGTGTTTTACCCGGGCGGCATGGGCGTGAACTTTGTCAAGCAGTACCAGCAAGCCGGGCTCTTGGGTAAGTTGCCGCTGCTTTCAACGTCGACGGTGGACGGAACAACCTTGCCAGCGCTCAAAGACATCGCTCTGGGCGTGGTGACCGGCTCGCCCTACAGCGCTGACCTGGACAATCCGCAAAACAAAAAGTTTGTGGACGACTTCAGGAAAAAGT
>CANNNH010000168.1 GCA_947505915.1 Comamonadaceae bacterium | reverse complement strand
GCGCCCATGGGGCTGGCGGTGGCGGTGGTGGGCTCTTTGCTGTTGGCCGAGCCCGACATGGGCGCCTTCATGGTGATCGCCATGATTGCCATGGGCATTTTGTTCTTGGGCGGTGTCAACGCCCGGATGTTTTTCTTGATCGCTTTGGTGCTGCTCATTGCATTTGTGCTGATGATCGCTTTGAGCGAATGGCGCCGTGAGCGCATCTTTGCTTACCTCAACCCCTGGGATCCCAAGTACGCCTTGGGCAAGGGTTACCAGTTGTCGCATTCGCTGATCGCCATTGGGCGTGGCGAGATTTTTGGCGTGGGTTTGGGTGGCAGTGTGGAAAAACTGCATTGGTTGCCCGAAGCGCACACCGACTTTTTGCTCGCCGTGATCGGCGAAGAGTTTGGTTTTGTCGGCGTGGTGACCATGATCGCTTTGTTCCTGTGGTTGACCCGGCGCATCATGCACATTGGCCGCCAAGCCATTGCCATGGACCGCGTGTTCTCTGGGCTGGTGGCCCAGGGTGTGGGGGTTTGGGTGGGTTTTCAGGCCTTCATCAACATGGGTGTGAACTTGGGCGCCTTGCCCACCAAGGGCTTGACCCTGCCCTTGATGAGTTACGGCGGTTCGGCCATCTTGCTCAATTTGGTGGCCCTGGCCATTGTGTTGCGGGTGGACCATGAAAACCGACAGCTCATGCACGGAGGCCGGGTATGAGCGCGGGCGTGGCATTGGTCATGGCCGGCGGCACGGGCGGCCACATCTTCCCCGGCTTGGCCGTGGCCCAAGGTTTGCGTGAGCGCGGTTGGCGTGTGCATTGGCTGGGCGCGCCGGCCCCGAGCATGGAAAGCCGCTTGGTACCGCCGCAGGGTTTTGCTTTTGAGGCCGTGCAATTTTCGGGGGTGCGGGGCAAGGGCTTGGCGAGTTGGATCGCCTTGCCCATGAAATTGCTGCAAGCCTTTTGGCACAGCCTGCAAGTGGTGCGCCGCGTGCGCCCCGATGTGGTGGTGGGCCTGGGCGGGTACATCAGTTTCCCTGGCGGCATGATGGGGGTGCTGTGTGGCCGCCCCTTGGTGCTGCACGAACAAAATTCCATCGCCGGCATGGCCAATCGCTGGCTGGCGCGGGTGGCCGATCGGGTGTTTTGCGCCTTCCCCGGCGCCATTCCAAGCGGCGAGTGGATCGGCAACCCCTTGCGCGCGTCGTTTGCCCAACAAGCTGCACCGGCGACGCGGTTTGCAAAGCGAAGTGGTCCCTTGCAGGTGTTGGTGCTGGGTGGCAGCTTGGGGGCCCAAGCGCTCAACGAAGCCTTGCCGGCGGCATTGGCGCGCATGTCCGAATCCTTGCGACCACAGGTGCTGCACCAAAGCGGCGAGCGCCACATTGACAGCCTGCGCCAAGCCTATGCCCAGGCCGGTGTGCAAGCAGAACTCACCCCCTTCATTGACGACACCGCGCTGGCCATGGCCCAGGCCGATGTGGTGATTTGCCGCGCCGGTGCCAGCACCGTCACCGAATTGGCCGCCTTGGGCGTGGCGGCTTTGCTGGTGCCCTTTCCCCATGCGGTGGACGACCACCAGACCCACAACGCCCGTTTTTTGAGCGAGGCGCAGGCGGCTTGGCTGTGGCCGCAAACCGACCTCAGCGCCGAGCGCTTGGCGCAGTGGTTGGGTGGTTTGAACCGGGCCGATTTGCAGGCCATGGCCGAGCGCGCCCACCAGTTGGCCAAACCCGATGCCGCCACCCAGGTGGTGCAGGCTTGCGAACAACTGCGCAGCGGGGTGGCGGCATGAAGCAAGCCATTCGCCACATCCATTTTGTGGGCATCGGTGGGGCCGGCATGAGCGGCATTGCCGAGGTGTTGCACAACCTGGGTTATGTGGTGTCGGGCTCGGACTTGGCCGAGGGACCCACCTTGGCGCGTTTGCGCGCATTGGGCATGGGCATCCAAGTCGGGCATGCGGCGGCACACATCGCGGGTGCGGATGCGGTGGTCACCTCGACGGCGGTGCAAGCGGATAACCCCGAGGTGGTGGCGGCGCACGCCAAGCTCATCCCGGTGGTGCCGCGCGCGGTCATGCTGGCCGAACTGATGCGCTTGAAAAAAGGCGTGGCGATTGCTGGCACGCATGGCAAAACCACCACCACCAGTTTGGTCGCCAGTGTGCTGGCAGAAGCGGGCATGGACCCCACCTTTGTGATCGGTGGCCGCTTGAACAGCGCGGGCGCACATGCGCGCTTGGGCAGTGGCGAGTACATCGTGGTTGAGGCCGATGAGTCCGATGCCTCGTTTTTGAACCTGATGCCAGTGATGTCGGTGGTGACCAACATCGATGCCGATCACATGGAAACCTATGGCCACGACTTTGCGCGTTTGAAGAATGCCTTCGTGGAGTTTTTGCACCGCATGCCGTTTTATGGCGCAGCAGTGCTGTGCACCGACGATGCCGCCGTGCGCAGCATCTTGCCCCAGGTGTCGCGGCCCATCACCAGCTACGGCTTTGGCGAGTCTGCACAGGTGCGCGGCCACAGTGTGCGCGCCGACAACGGGCGCATGCACTTTGGGGTGACCCGCAGCAATGGCATCCGCTTGCCCGAGATGGACATCACCCTCAACCTGGCCGGCGAGCACAACGTGCTCAATGCCTTGGCCGCCATCGCTGTGGCGGTGGAGTTGGGTGTGCCCGACAGCGCGGTGCAAACCGCTTTGGCGCAGTTCAAGGGCGTGGGGCGGCGCTTCCAGCGCCATGGCGAAGTGTCCACCCGCACGGGTGCAGGCCACTTCACGTTGATCGAAGACTATGGCCACCACCCGGTGGAAATTGCCGCCACCGTGGCGGCGGCCCGTGGGGCCTTCGCCGGGCGGCGCTTGGTGCTGGCGTTTCAGCCGCACCGCTTCACCCGCACCCGCGATTGTTTTGAAGACTTTGTGCAGGTGTTGCGGCGGGTCGATGTGCTGTGTTTGTCCGAGGTGTATGCCGCTGGCGAGGCACCCATCGCTGGCGCCGATGGCCGGGCCCTGGCGCGTGCCTTGCGCATGGCGGGTGACCAGACCTTGGCCTATGTGGACGCCATTGCCGACATGCCCGAGCACATCTTGGCCCAGGCCCAGCCCGGCGACGTGGTGCTGTGCATGGGTGCGGGCAGCATTGGCCAGGTGCCCAACCAGATTCTGCAAATGAGTCCTGGGGTGACGCCATGAGTGGCTTTGACATCACCAACGCCCGCGTCGCCGTGCTGATGGGTGGTGACTCGGCCGAGCGCGACATCTCCTTGATGTCGGGCCAAGGCGTGTTGCAAGCCTTGCTGGCCAAAGGGGTGCAGGCCCAGGCTTTTGACCCATCGACCCAAGACCTGTCGGCCCTGCGTGGCCTGGGCATCACCCATGTCTTCATTGCCTTACATGGGCGCCATGGCGAAGACGGCACAGTGCAGGGGGCTTTGGAGTTGTTGGGCATTCCATACACTGGATCTGGCGTGATGGCCTCGGCCATCGCCATGGACAAGGTCATGACCAAGCGCCTGTGGCGCAGCCATGGCCTGGACACGCCCGCATCGGTGTGCCTGAGCCCGGCCGAACAAAGCCAGGCGCGGATTGCCGCCATCCCGGCTGAGCTGGGGCTGCCTTTGATCGTCAAGCCGCCGCGCGAAGGCTCGTCGATTGGCGTGACCAAGGTCAGCCAAGCCAGTGCCATGGCCGCCGCCGCCACATTGGCCACCCGCTACGACCCCGAGTTGTTGTGCGAGGCCTTCATCGATGGCGACGAAATCACCTGCCCGGTGTTGGGCGAAGGGGCCAGCGCGGTGGCCTTGCCGATCGTGCGCATCGCTGCGCCCGCAGGTGACTACGACTACCAAAACAAATACTTCACCGACACGGTGCAATACCACTGCCCCAGCGGCTTGCCTGCTTCTGAGGAGCAGGCCATTCAGCAACAGGTTTTGGCCGCCTACCGCAGCCTGGGGTGCCGGGGCTGGGGCCGCGCCGATTTGATGATCCGCGCCAGTGACCGCAAAGCCTTTTTGCTCGAGATGAACACCTCGCCGGGCATGACCAGCCACTCCTTGGTGCCGATGTCGGCGCGTGCGGCAGGTATCTCTTACGAAGACCTGTGCTTGCGCTTGATCGCCAGCGCCAGTTTGGACAGCCGCAGCGGGGTCGCGCCATGACCGTGATGCAACGCCGCCTGCGCCCCCCCCGTGTGGTGCCCGTCGAAGTGCCATGGGACGCCAAATGGATGAACGCCATGGCCAATGTGCTGTTGATGGCGTTCATGGTCATGCTGATCTGTGCGGGCCTGTGGTGGGGGGTGCGGCATGCCAATTTCAGCTTGCAGCGCATCACCGTGGACGGCGATGTGACACACAGCAACGAGGTCACCTTGCGCGCCAATGTGGCCCCCCGTTTGAAGGGCAACTTCTTCACCATGGACCTGGCCCATGCGCGTGCCAGCTTTGAGGCCGTGCCTTGGGTGCGCCGTGCCGTGGTGCGCCGCGAGTTCCCCAACCGCTTGCGGGTCACGCTGGAAGAACACCAGCCCGTCGCCTTGTGGGGCAACGAGGGCGATGCACGCATGGTCAACCAACAAGGCGAGTTGTTTGAGGCCAATGTGGCCGAGGCGGACGTTGAGCGCATGCCCCGGTTGATCGGGCCCGATGCGCAATCGGCCGAGGTGCTGGGCTTGTACCGATTGCTCTCGCCCATGTTTGGCCAGTTGCGTTTTGAGCTCAGCAGCTTGGAGCTGACCGCGCGGGGCAGCTGGCGCGCCCATTTGGAGGGGGGGTCGGTGGTTGAGTT
>CANNNH010000167.1 GCA_947505915.1 Comamonadaceae bacterium | reverse complement strand
AATTTGAGCATCGATCACCACGGCATTTCGTTCGTTTTCGGTCGACGCCTTGTCCAAGTCGGCATTTACAAACAAACCGGGAAAGTAGCTGACGCTGCGCACCACACCATTCACGCTGGAGCGGTTGCTGTGCACATTAAAGACATTCATGAACACACTGACCAAAATGGCGTCGCGCTGGGCAAAGGGGTCAAATGTTTTTTCTATTTTGACGATGCGGCCATCCGCCGGTGACAGCACGGCATTGGGCAGATCAGGAATGGCCCGCGCAGGATCGCGAAAAAACTGAACCACAAAGACCAAAACCACATCAAACGGCAAAGCCCAGGCCCAGCCGGCCGTGGCATGGACCCCAATGGCCAGCACCAAGGCCAATAGGATGAACGGCCAGCCCTCGCGTGCCAAGATCGGGTGGGGGTAGGAGTTGGAAGACATGGTCTCAGTGTATCGTTGAATAAGACACAAGCACAAAGGCCACCCCAGTGGCCTTTGTGCATCGAACGCTCAAACGCTCAATTGCGGGTTTTGTCGACCAGTTTGTTCTTGGCAATCCAAGGCATCATGGAGCGCAATTGCGAACCCACCTTCTCGATCGAATGGTCTTCGGTCAAGCGGCGGCGGGCCGTCATGCTGGGGTAGCCGGTGCGGCCTTCCAGGATAAAGCTCTTGGCATATTCGCCGTTTTGAATCCGCTCCAGCGCCTTGCGCATGGCTGCACGCGACTGGTCGTTGATGATCTCAGGACCGGTGACGTACTCGCCATATTCGGCGTTGTTCGAGATCGAGTAGTTCATGTTGGCGATGCCGCCTTCATAGATCAAGTCGACGATGAGCTTGAGTTCGTGCAAGCACTCGAAATACGCCATCTCGGGTGAATAACCAGCTTCGACCAGAATTTCATAACCCGCCTTGATGAGTTCAACCGCACCACCGCACAACACAGTTTGCTCGCCGAACAAATCGGTTTCGGTTTCTTCGCGGAAGTTGGTTTCAATGATGCCGGCCTTGCCGCCACCGTTGGCCATGGCGTAGCTCAAGGCCATGTCGCGGGCCTTGCCACTGCAGTCTTGGTGCACGGCCACCAAATGGGGCACACCGCCACCTTGGGCGTAGGTCGAGCGTACGGTGTGGCCAGGCGCCTTGGGCGCGACCATCCACACGTCCAAATCGGCACGGGGAACCACTTGGTTGTAATGCACATTGAAACCGTGGGCAAAGGCCAGGGACGCGCCCTTTTTCATGTTGGGCTCAATGTCGTTGGTGTAAACGCTGCCGATTTGCTCATCGGGCAACAACACCATGACCACATCGGCCGACTTGACCGCATCGGCCACGGATGCCACTTTGAGACCAGCCATTTCCACTTTGTTCCAGCTCGCACCGCCGGGGCGCAAACCAACCAACACCTTGACGCCGCTGTCGTTCAAATTTTGCGCATGGGCATGCCCTTGCGAGCCGTAACCAATGATGGCCACGGTCTTGCCTTTGATGATGCTCAAGTCACAGTCTTTGTCGTAATAAACCTTCATGATTTCTCCTGGGTGATTAAGGGTTGGGAAAGGGATGGGTTGAATCAAACACGCAAGACACGTTCGCCGCGGCCAATGCCGCAAGCGCCGGTGCGCACAGTTTCCAATATGGCCGTTCGGTCCAAGGCCTCTAAGAAAGCGTCGTTTTTGGCTTGATCGCCAGTGACTTCAATGGTGTAGCTTTTATCAGTGACATCAATGATGCGGCCCCTGAAAATATCGGCCATGCGCTTCATTTCTTCGCGCTCCTTGCCGACCGCACGCACTTTGACCATCATCAGTTCGCGCTCGGTATAGCCGCCTTCGGTCAAGTCGACCACTTTGACGACTTCGATCAAACGGTTCAGGTGTTTGGTGATTTGCTCGATCACATCGTCAGAGCCCACCGTTTGCAGCGTCATGCGCGACAAACTGGGGTCTTCGGTGGGGGCCACCGACAAAGATTCGATGTTGTAACCACGGGCCGAAAACAAGCCCACCACCCGGGACAGAGCTCCAGGTTCGTTTTCCAGCAGGACGGAGATGATGTGTTTCATGGGGATTCCTCTTTTCGCTCAGACGCCGCGGCACTCAGGTGTGTTCGGTGTCACCGCCCTCGTCTGCCAGCGGTAACCGGCAAATTTGGCGGGCAATAGATTCTTCTCGGGGGTTGATGGGAGTGGGCCTGGTTTTGATCCTGGCCCGTTGGTCGGTGCAGCCTTACAAGTCCTCGCTGCCCAGCAGCATTTCAGTGATGCCTTTGCCAGCTTGAACCATGGGAAACACGTTTTCAGTCGGATCGGTGCGGAAGTCCATGAACACCGTGCGGTCCTTGAGTTTGCGCGCTTCGATCAATGCGCCTTCCACATCTTGCGCTCGCTCAATCAGCATGCCCACGTGGCCGTAGGACTCGGCGAGCTTGACAAAATCGGGCAAGGCGTCCATGTAACTGTGGCTGTAACGCCCCGAATATTCGATTTCTTGCCACTGGCGAACCATGCCCAGGTAGCGGTTGTTCAAGGCCACGATCTTGATCGGCGTGTTGTACTGCAAGCAAGTCGACAGCTCTTGGATGCACATCTGCACCGAGCCTTCGCCGGTGATGCAGTACACCTCGCTCTCGGGCTTGGCCAGTTTGATACCCATGGCATAGGGGATGCCCACACCCATGGTGCCCAATCCGCCTGAGTTGATCCAACGCCGGGGTTGTTCAAAGCGGTAATACTGTGCAGCCCACATTTGGTGCTGCCCCACATCGGAAGTGACGTAGGCGTCCACGTCCTTGGTCATGTTCCACAAGGTTTCAACCACATACTGGGGCTTGATCACGTCTTGGTTGCCGTGGTCATACTTCAGGCACTGGCGTGAGCGCCAACCCTCAACCGTGGCCCACCAATCGGCCAAGGCTTTGGCGTCCATCTTGGCTTTGGACTCGGTGATGAGGTTCATCAACTCGGTCAGCACATCTTTGACGTCGCCGACAATGGGCACATCCACCTTGACGCGCTTGGAAATGCTGGATGGATCGATGTCGATGTGGACGATCTTGCGCTCGTTTTGGGCAAAGTGCTTGGGATTGCCAATCACCCGGTCGTCAAAACGCGCACCAATGGCGATCAACACATCGCAATGCTGCATGGCGTTGTTGGCCTCAATGGTGCCGTGCATGCCCAGCATGCCCAAAAACTTGGGGTCACTGGCAGGAATAGCGCCCAAACCCATCAAGGTGCTGGTGCATGGCGCGCCAATCATATTGACCAAGGCGCGCACTTCGTCGGACGCATTGCTCAACAACACACCGCCACCGGTGTAGATGTATGGCCGTTTGGCCCCCATCAACAGGCCCAATGCCTTGCGGATTTGGCCCGAATGCCCTTTGCGCACAGGGTTGTAAGAGCGCATGGTCACATCTTCTGGATAGCCAGTGTAGAGGGTCTTTTTGAAGGACACATCCTTGGGGATGTCCACCACCACAGGGCCGGGGCGGCCCGAGCGGGCAATGTGGAAAGCCTTCTTGATCGTCAGTGCCAAATCGGCCGCATCTTTGACCAAGAAATTGTGTTTGACGATGGGGCGGGTGATGCCCACGGTATCGCACTCTTGAAAGGCATCCAAGCCAATTGCATGGGTGGGCACCTGACCCGTCAGCACCACCAACGGGATGCTGTCCATGTAAGCGGTGGCGATACCCGTCACGGCATTGGTCACGCCGGGGCCCGAAGTGACCAAGGCCACACCCACCTCGCCGGTTGCACGTGCATAGCCGTCGGCGGCATGCACGGCCGCTTGCTCATGACGCACCAAGACATGCTCAATGGTGTTTTGTTTATACAGCGCGTCGTAGATATAGAGAACGGCCCCGCCCGGGTAGCCCCAGAGGTACTTGACCCCTTCGGCTTGCAAGGCCTTGACCATGATTTCGGCACCCATCAACTCTTGAGGGGCGGCGAGCGCGACGGAGGATGCGGAGGCGATTTCCGCCTTGGAGATTTCCATGATGAACCTTTCAGTCTTCGAAAACGAAAAACCTTGGGTGCCTCTTCACCGGCCCTTGTGGGGAGGTGTCAAGACTTAGGGCTTAAGACCATGGGCAATCACGCAGATGCCGAATCCAGACCCGTTTGCCAAAATTGAGGCGCGATTATGGCATCAAAAACGGGGCCCGCTGGGCCTGTCTTGGAACTTAATTCGTCAGTGCCATAATCCAGCGCACTTCAATCTTCGGCGCACTTGGGGCGTTGAAGTCACAGCGACAAACTCACGCAAATTGGCCACCGAACGCGAACTCTCCCTTTTTCTGCAAAGCGTGGAAAAACGTGCTTTCAAGCGCTCGCTCTACCACGTGCGGGATGAAGAAGCCGCATTGGACATCGTGCAAGACAGCATGATGAAGCTGGCCGAACACTATGGCGACAAGCCGCCCGATGAATTGCCACTGCTGTTTCAGCGCATCCTCTCCAATTGCACCTTGGATTGGTTTCGGCGGCGCAAAACCCGCCAGTCCATGTTCATCAATTTCAGCGATGCGCAGGGCGAGGCCGATGAAGATGGTTTTGACCTGCTCGAAGTCTTGGGCGCGACCAACACCGATGGTTGGCAACAAAGCGCTGAACAAAGCCTGATGCAAAGCCAAACCATGGCTGAAATAGAAGCCGAAATTGAAAAATTACCGCCACGTCAACGCGAAGCCTTCCTGCTGCGTTACTGGGAGGAGCTAGACATTGCCGAAACCGCCTCAGCCATGGGATGTTCAGAAGGAAGTGTTAAAACCCATTGCTTT
>CANNNH010000166.1 GCA_947505915.1 Comamonadaceae bacterium | reverse complement strand
TCGCCGTGCGCCACCAAAGTTTGGTCGTGCAACTCTGTTGGCAAAGGGGCGGGGTTGAAATGGGTAACGGCGGTACCCACCAAAACAATTTTTTCTAAACGCTGTGTGGGCCACAACTGCGAAATCACCTGACAAACAACATACGCGCCGAATGAAAAACCCGCCAAAGCCAAAGGGCCTTCGGGGGCGAGTTGGCGCAAAGCCTCAAGGACATCGTCGGTTTCGCCCAGTCCCTCGTCGTAAACACCCTCGCTTTGCCCCACACCACGAAAGTTAAAGCGCAAACAATCCCAGCCCGATTGCACATAAGCGCGTGACAAGGTCTGCACCACCTTGTTGTCCATGGTGCCGCCAAACAAAGGATGGGGGTGGGCCACATAGGCCAAGCCTTTGGCAGGGGTGGCAGCTTTTTCTAAAACGGCTTGGTGACGCCCGCCTGGCAGGTCAAGCCACAGCGTTTGCGCAGCAGTGGCCATGGCTAGCGACCGACGTCAGGGTCAAGTTGCAGGCGCTCGACCAGTTTGCCTTGCTGAAGGTGCGAACTGATGATTTCATCAATGTCTTGCTTGTCCACATAGGTGTACCAAACCGCTTCGGGATAAACCACCAACACAGGGCCACCGGCACAACGGTCTAAACATCCGGCTTGGTTGACGCGCACACCCCCCGCGCCATTAAGACCCAAGGCTTTGACCTGGGTTTTGCAATGCTTCCAAGCGTCCTGTGCTTGGTGATTACCGCAACAAGCGTCTGGCGCGTCGCGCTGGTTGAGGCAAAAAAATACGTGGTGCTTGAAATAGCTGTCTTCGGTCATGCAAGGGATTCTAGGTGGCCTCGGTATGCCTTGAGTCGCTGACCAGGTGCAACACCCCCCATACCAATAGGACAAAGGGCCAACCCCAACTCAACCACTCGGTGAGGCCATGGAAACGGATGAATTTTCCTTGCTCCCATGTTTGAACGGTTTGGGCAAAGTACGTGCTGGACGGAACCAAGTTCACCAAACAAAGAACAGCCATCTGCACCAGCAACATGGTACGAATCAGAACCTCAGCGGGCAATCTCACTAGCAACAAGGCGCTGAGCCAACCCAGCCCTAAACCCGCCGCAGTCAAAGGCGTTAGCCAAAAAAAGGTGTGCTCTGGACCGTACGTGACAGAGGCCGATAAAGTGCTGCTTAAAAGCGCTAACACCACCACCAAACTGACCCAAGACAAGCGCTGCCAAGGCTCGCGCACCACCGCCATGCCTAACAAAGCCGGCACACTCATACTGCCGGCGATACACAGCATCTCCAACCAAGTTGGCAAAGGGCCAAACGAAAAAAGAGTTTGCGAGAGCTGTGTTGGCCACATCGCCTGTGGCCACAACTCCTCCAGCATGGTCAGCAATTTTTCGGCCATATTGCCCAAACCCAGAAACACAGGTGTTGGAAACAACAAAGCCAGCGGCCATAAAACCATCAAGACCAAACTGCCGCTGGCGTGAGGCACAAGCCATCGCTTGCGAAATTGGACCCAGCGGTAAAGCCAGCCGCGCCGCTCCAACCAAGCCGACAACACCGCCCCCATCAAGCCGCCAATGCTGTTAAGCATCCAATCTACTTGAGAGGGGACACGCTGGGGTAAATAGCTTTGCGAACATTCCATCAGGAAAGACAAGCCCAAAGCACCCAAGAAGCCAAGCAGCACAGCCGCCCAGTGCGGTTTGGCGCTGCGCAACATGGCCAAACTCAGCCAAAAACCCAAGGGCATATAGCCAAAGAGATTGCTGCCCATATCAAAAAGGGTTTGGTATTTTGGCCACGGGGCTCTGACAAAAGACCATGGCGCGATGTCTTGGTTACGCCAGTCTTCAAATGGGTACAAACTTGCATAAAAAATCACCACCACGCACAACCAAGCCAAAGGCCAAGCCGTGGTGCTGCGTTGCAAAGGTTTCATGTCCGCTTAAAAGGGCTTGATCACCACCAACAGCACAGCGGCCACCATCAGCAGCACAGGGGCTTCGTTGAACCAGCGGTACCAGACATGGGAGTGCGAAGCCTCGCCCGACTCAAAGTGCTTGAGGTGGCGCATACACAAATGGTGGTAGCCCAAAGTCAGGACGACAACGGCCAATTTAAGGCTCATCCAATCGGCTGGCGGGTTGCCGCCGATGCCGTAACCCAACCACAGCCACAAGCCAAAGCCCAAGGCAGGCACCATCAGGATGGTCATAAAGCGCATGAGTTTTTGCGCCATCAACAGCAGGCGTTCCCGCTCTGCAACCGAATCGGGCGGGACCATGGCCAAATTGACAAAGATGCGCGGCAAATAAAACAAGCCAGCAAACCAACTGGCCACGAAAATGATGTGAAAGGCTTTGACCCAGAGCATGGCTTGAGTTTAGTGGCAAGCCGCTGTAACACTGGCCTCGGGTTTCACCCCAATAAACCAGCTTGTCCTTGCGGCACAATTTCGGCATGACCACACCTACCCAATTCCCCTCCACCCGCCTGCGCCGCCTGCGCCGCGATGACTTCACCCGCCGCCTCGTGCGTGAAAACCATCTCACGGTAGACGACCTGATTTACCCCGTATTTGTGCTCGATGGCGAGAAAAAACGCCAAGCTATCGCCTCCATGCCGGGGGTTGAGCGCTTAAGCCTCGACCTTTTGCTGCCCGTTGCAGAACACTGCGTGAAATTGGGCATCCCCGTCATGGCCTTGTTTCCGGTCATTGACCCGAGTTTGAAAACGCCTGACGGCATGGATGCTACCAACCGCAAAGGCTTGGTGCCGCGCGTGGTACAGGCGCTGAAAAAAGAATTCCCCGATTTGGGCGTGATGACCGACGTGGCGCTGGACCCCTTCACCAGCCATGGCCAAGACGGTTGGCTGGACGAGACCGGCTACATCTTGAACGATGAAACGGTGAAAGTACTGGTGCAACAAGCGCTCACGCAGGCCGAGTCGGGCGTGGACATCGTGGCGCCCAGCGACATGATGGACGGGCGCATTGCCGCCATTCGCCAAGCCCTAGAAGCAGAGGGGCATATTCACACCCGCATCATGGCCTACAGCGCCAAGTACGCCAGTGCGTTTTACGGGCCATTCCGCGACGCGGTAGGCTCTGCCGGCAACTTGGGGAAGAGCAACAAAAAGGTCTACCAAATGGACGCTGGCAACAGCGATGAGGCGCTGCGCGAGGTGGCCATGGACATCGCCGAAGGCGCGGACATGGTGATGGTCAAGCCCGGCATGCCCTACTTGGACATCGTACGCCGCGTCAAAGACGAGTTCCACCTGCCCACCTTTGCCTACCAAGTCTCAGGGGAATACGCCATGCTCAAAGCCGCCGCGCAAAACGGCTGGCTCGACCACGACGCGGTGATGATGGAGAGCCTATTGGCCTTCAAGCGCGCAGGCGCTGACGGTGTTCTGACCTATTTCGCCATCGCAGCAGCTGAAAAATTGCGCGACGCTTAAAAGCTGCTCAGCCTTCGAGGTGTTTGATGAAAAAGCCCAGCGTGCGCTCTAGGGCCAAGTCGGCGGCCGCGGCGTTGTAGGAGCCGCGCTGGTCGCAATTGAAACCGTGGTCCGCATCGTACTCATGCACCTCAACTTGAGGCTGAGCCTGCTTGAAGGCCTGCACAGTGCTTAAAGGAATCAAGCCATCTTTGGCACCGAAATGCGACAGCGTGGGACACAGCGGTTTTTTGTGAAGCTCTGGCTCCAAGGTCATGCCACCGCCGTAGTAGGTCACCGCCGCTTTGACATTGGCAAATTGCGTGGCGGCACGCCAACTCAGCAGACCGCCCCAACAATAGCCGACCACGCCCACTTTGCCTTTGGTGGCAAGCGAAGCGTGGCTGATGGCGGCTTGCACGTCGGCCATCACGCCAGGCGGGGGCAGGCCTTCAGAGAGGTTTTTCAAGGCACGGCCCACCTCGACGTCTGACGAGGTGTAGCCCAAGTCCACGTCTTTTTTCACGCGCGAAAACGTGGCTGGCGCAATCGCCAAAAAACCGATGAAGGCAAAGCCATCGGCGATGTTGCGGATGTGGCTATTGACGCCAAAAATTTCGGGCAAAACCACGATTGCGCCACGCGGCTCGGTTTTGGGTTGCGCAAAATAGGCCTGTGACTCAAAGCCGTCGATGGCACGCAATTGAACGAAATGTCCCATGTAAATCTCCCTTGAATGTCAAGCCGCTTGCAAGCGGCGTTGTAAAAAATCCAGCCGGTCTTGACCCCAAAAGATTTCGCCTTCCACCACATAGCTGGGCGCACCAAAGACACCCGCGTCCATGGCTTTGCGGGTGTAAGCCATATAGGCATCTTGGGCGGCAGGGGCCAGGGCAGCTTGCCAGCGGTCAGCGGCAATGCCTTGTTCTTGCAAGATGGCTTGCAACACACTGGCGTCAGCGATATCACGCTCTTGCATCCACACAGCCGCCAAGACCGCACCGCACAATTTCATCGCTGTATCCACCCCATCGTGCTGGTCCACCGCAATGATGAGCCGCGCCGCATCGTCTCCCGCGACAGGAAAAAACTTGGGCTTTAAGTTAAAGGGCATTTGCAAGAAATGGCTAAACCGCTGCAACTCCACCAAGCGGTAGGCTTGGCGCTGCGGCGGGCGCTGCCCCACTGGCAGGCCGCCGGTAGCAGGGAAAATTTGCCCGCCCAAATCGACGGGCATGATGCGCACAGTGGCACCCGCTTGCTTGGCCATTTGCACCAAGCGGGCGTGGCCAAAGTAAGTCCACGGGCTTTGCGGGGCCAGGTAGTAATCGATGACGAGGCT
>CANNNH010000165.1 GCA_947505915.1 Comamonadaceae bacterium | reverse complement strand
TTTTGGCTGAAAACTCGTTGTTTTGGCAATGCTGTGACTTTCTCATTAGTCAACGTATAAATCAACACAGATATAGACCCGGACACGGAGTCGAACTTGTTAGCCTGCAGTAAGAATGTAGCGCGTGCAAAACACCGCTGCAACAGCGATGCAAATTCATAAAAAAACGAAGCATTTTTGTAGCTTAATTCTGCTGGGCTGAATTGCTCACCGCTCAAGAAGCGCTTGCGAAACACTTTGCAACGGCCTGAACAAATACTCTAGTACCGATTTTATTACAGTGCATATTTCAATGATGGCCGTCATCCCGGGTATTGGGGTCAGCACCATGTCCTAGCGCACCTGAACCTCGTTTGGGATGCTCTGTGCCAGTTGCGAAAAATGCAACATTTGTGCAGTCTACTCGTGGCTCAGGGCATCGGGTCTTGGGTTAATGAGCAAGGATGTGCGTGATCGCTTACTGGGGTTCAAAGTTGATCGACCGTGCAATCGCTTGGTAACGGGCGATCTCATCGCGGTAGACACGGTCCAGGTCCGCCACCGAAGTCGGGTTGACAATCAAGTTTCCGGTAGCCTCAAAAGCCGAACGGATTTCGGGATTCTGCAGGGCTTCATATGCCGCCTTGTTGATTTGATTGGCAATGCCATCAGGGGTATTGCGCGGCACTACGATACCAGCCCATGAATCAAATTCGAAGCCTACCAGCTTGGGGTGAGCTCCCATCGCTGCGATTTGTGGGTACTTTGATAAGGGCGCACGAGTTGTTAGTCCGAGAACTTTGACCTTGCCGTCCGCAATCATGGCGGGGATGCTGCCGGCGAAGACGGTGAATGCCAAATCCACTTGACCACCCATGAGGTCAGTCATCATAGGTGCGGCACCCCTGTAGGGAACGTGAACAAACTTTGATCCAATCTGCTGTCCAAATTTCTCAGCCACCAGATGGAACAGACTGCCATTACCTCCATTGCCCACCGATAAGGCCTTGGTGCCTGCCCGGGTGGACAAGGCCATCAGCTCATCGAGTGTGTTGGCCGGCAGGTCCTTTCGTGCCAACAACACCAGCGGGGCCTTGACGATCTGACCCACGATCTTGAGGTCCTCGGGCTTGTACTTGACAGCCGCTAGCGTCAGCGGTGCCACGATCAGCTCTAACGGGCTGGCCAATGACATGGTGTAACCATCTGCAGCGGCGCCCACATTTTTCTGGATACCAATGGCACCGCCTGCTCCGCCAATGTTGTCGATCACAACCGGTTGGCCCAGCGCTTTGGCCATCTCGGACTGCAACTTTCGAGCTACAAAATCTGATGGGCCGCCGGCAGGCCAGGGCACGATCATGGTGATAGGTTTGGCAGGCCAGATCTGTGCACCGACCTGCAGGGCGGTCACACCTAGAACAAGCCCAGCGAGCAGTTGCCGAAATAGTGAGGAAATGTTCACGAATGTCTCCTTGGATGTTGTGAATGAAAACAGATTGAAATTAATCAGCGCGTCAGCAAATGGTCCAGTGCCGAAAACTTTGCTGCTCGCTCTATCACTTCGCCTACCGCTAACATGCGGTCTTCGCGGAACTTGGTGCAGACAATCTGCACGCCCGCGGGCAAACCATCTACCAGCCCGGTCGGTACCGACAGGCCCGGCAAACCCAGCGTGGCGGTGCTCAGCAAAGGCGCTTGCGCCAGCAGAATTTGCGCGGTGCGTTCGGCTGAACGCTGGTCGTCGTCAATCGGTAATTGCCGCTCCCAAGAATTAGGCATTAGCAACACCGGATACTGCTCAAAAAACACCGCCCAGTCGCGTGCGATATTGAAGCGCCGGGTCATCCCTTCCAAGTACTGGTCGCGGTCCCACACCGGGTTAATGGTCATGTAATGGCTCAAAGCCGTGCGCAAAGCTTCGTCGCCATGCTCGCGCATGAAGGGCTCACCGCCACGGCGCATGTCGTTCATGACCATGTGGAACTGCATGGCCGAGACCTCTGCAAAGTGGGGCGGTTCTACTTCTTCGATGGTGTAGCCTGCCGCCTGCAGCCAGTGTGCTGCCTGATCGACGGCCGCGCTAACGCTCGGGTCAACTTCCGAATTCGCCCAGCTGCGAAACACCGCTACCCGAGTGGGCTCACGAGCATCTGCAAACTCAAGCGGCGCAGGCACCCACTGCGGGTCAAATGGCGAACCTTGCGCCATGACCTGAAGGGCCAAACGGGCATCGGCTACGGTGCGGGTAAGTGGGCCTTGCACCGACATTTGCTGGTTGCTGATGATGCGATTGGGCGCGCTGGCCTTGTAGGACGGCACGCGGCCAACGGTGGTGCGCAAGCCCACCACGCCGCAGGCCCAAGCGGGGTAACGGATCGAGCCACCATAGTCGTTGCCATGTGCAATTGCGCCCATACCCAAAGCGGTGGCAGCTGCAGCTCCGCCGCTGGAGCCGCCGGGTGTGACGCTTGCGTCAAACGGATTGAGCGTGCGGCCATGTAAGGCGTTATCGGTGAACCAACGCAGCGAAAACGCCGGGGCGTTGTTGCGGCCTACGATGATGGCCCCCGCATGACGCATTGACTGGACTAGAGGTGAGTCGGTGCTGACGATGTTGTCTTTGAAGGCGTGCACACCCTCATCGGTAGCCTCGCCTTGCACGTCGATGTTGACCTTGATGGTTACGGGCACGCCGTGTAAAGCACCCAACGACTCGCCTCGGGCTTGCGCCGCATCGGCAGCGTCGGCCGCTTGTAAGGCTTTGTCGGGGGTAACGCTGGCCAGTGCGTTGACCTGCGGGTTGGCCATGGCTATGCGTGCCAGCACACTCTCGGTGACTGCGCGTGCTGTGGTGTCACGGCGCGCAATGCGTGCGGCCAATTCGGTGGCGCTCAGTTGCCAAAGTTCGGTGTTCATCAGTTCAGTCCTTCAGGTAGCGTTGAGTCAGCAGGGCCCAAAAGGCCGCGCCCACAGGCAGGATGTCGTCGTTGAAGTCATACCCGGGGTTGTGCACCATGCACGCGTGCGCGGGCTGGCCTTCACCTGCGCCGTTGCCAATCATGAAATAACTGCCGGGGGAGTGTTCGAGCATGAAGGCAAAGTCTTCGCTGCCGGTGAGGGGTCGGCCTTGGCGCGTGATGCGTTCGGCCCCAAGCAGCTCGGTGCCCACTTGGCGGGCCAGCTCGGTTTCTGCGGGGGTGTTCACCAGCACCGGGTAATCGCGCTTGTAGTCGATGTGCGCTTGTACGCCCAGGCTTTGGGCCTGCGCCGTGACCAGCGTGGTTATGCGGGCTTGCAGCAGGTCGCGTACCTCGCGGTCGAGCGATCGTACGCTCAGCTCCAAGCGGGCGCTGGCAGGGATCACGTTGTTGGCCTTGCCCGCAACCAAAGAACCAACGGTGATGACTGCCGTGTGCTGCGGGTCCACATTGCGCGAGACGATGGTTTGCAGCGTCATGACAATAGCCGCTGCCGCCACGATGGGGTCTTGTGCTCGGTGCGGCATGGCGCCGTGCCCACCCACACCCGTCAGCGTGATGGTCACATCGTCGCTAGATGCCATGGCCGGGCCATCGATAAACACAAGCTGCCCGGCAGGCACGCCGGGCATGTTGTGCGCGGCGAAAATTGCGTCACAAGGAAAGCGCTCAAACAGGCCCTCTTCAATCATGATCTTTGCGCCGCCGGGGCTCTCCTCGGCGGGCTGAAAAATTAAATTCAAGGTACCTGAAAAATCGAGTTCCTGAGAAATATATTTCGCAGCAGCCATCAGCATGGCCGTGTGCCCATCATGACCGCACGCATGCATGACCCCATCATGGACGCTGCAATGCGCAAAACCATTCACTTCTTGAATGGGCAATGCATCCATGTCTGCGCGAATCCCAAGTCGCTTTTGACCTGTGCCGCGCACCAGTTTCGCAACAAGTCCCGTCGTAGCCAGACCTCGTGTTACTTGGTAGCCCCAGCTTTCGAGCTGATCAGCAAGTAAAGCCGAAGTTCGAAATTCTTGAAGTCCTAATTCAGGGTGCCGATGCAAATCTTGGCGCATTGCGACGAATGGGGCTGCGCGCTCGCGCAAGGCATTCACTAAACTCATTGCGCTTGCAAGTTAATCGACTTTGCGATTCCTTGGTACAGCTTGATGTCATCCGCGTAGGCTTTACCAGCCTCCTCTAATCTCAATGCGGGTGATGGATCTTGCCCCATCGCTGACATGGTGGCTACGAAATCAGAATCAAACATCACCTTGGTCAGTGCTTTATGCAGAGCCTCAACGATAGGCTCTGGCGTACCCTTTTTAACGTAGTAGCCACTTCCAATTGTGTAGTGAAAACCTTTGAGCAAATTGTTTTCATCAACTGAGGGGATATGTTTAATCAAGCGTTGCGGCTCGCTTGACAACACCGCGATGAATCTCAACTTGCCTTCTTTTTCCATCGCCACATGGGGAGCCCCATAGGGTGTGATGAACAAATCAATTTGTCCGCCCAACAAATCTTGAGAAATGGGGCCACCACCTTTGTATGGCACATGCAACATTTCAGCACCAATCTTTTTCGACAATTCTTCACCAATCAAATGGTAGAAGCTTCCATTGCCAACGCTCGCGTAATTGACAGGCTTGCCTTCTTTTGCCATTTTTTGAATATAAGCAACCATCTCATTGGCGTTTTTTGCAGGGAAGTCTTTGCGTGCAACGATGGCCATTGGCGCCAATGCCATTTGTTGAATCAGACGAAAGTCTTCGGCCTTGTATTTCACCGCCTTCATGGCCATGGGTGCCAAAATCAATTCATTGGGTGAGCCTTGAAAG
>CANNNH010000164.1 GCA_947505915.1 Comamonadaceae bacterium | reverse complement strand
TTTAGCATGGTCTCGGTCCAAGGCGAGTTGTCAGGATTTACCAAAGCCAGCAGTGGCCATTGTTATTTCAACCTCAAAGACGGCAGCGCACAGATTCGCTGCGCCTTGTTTCGTCGCACCGCCGAGCAATTGACTTTTGTGCCCCGTGATGGACAACTGGTGCAAGCCCAAGCCCGCGTTGCTGTTTACGAGCCAAGGGGTGAGATGCAGTTGGTGATTGAAGCCTTGCGCCCAGCCGGTGCTGGGCAATTGCACGAAGCTTTTTTGCAGCTCAAGGCCAAGCTAGAGGCGCAGGGCTTGTTTGCACAAGAACGTAAACGTGCTGTTCCCTTGTACCCCCGCTGTATTGGCGTGGTGACATCCTTGGCGGCAGCCGCTCTGCACGATGTGGTGACAGCCCTTGAGCGGCGTGTTCCGCACATTTCTGTGATGGTTTCTCCCTCCCCTGTGCAAGGGGCTGATGCGCCATCACAGCTGGTGCTGGCCTTGCAAGCCTTGGCGGCAAGGCCCGAGGTGGAGGTGATATTGCTGGTGAGGGGCGGTGGCTCCATGGAAGATTTATGGGCATTTAACGATGAGCAGCTCGCCCACGCCATTGTGAACAGCCCAGTTCCTGTGATTTCAGGTGTCGGCCATGAGACCGATATCACCATCGCCGATTTGTGTGCCGATTTGCGAGCCCCCACGCCCACTGCAGCGGCTGAACTTTGTGCAATACCCAGAGAAAGTTTGTATGCAGATTTAGCAGCCATCCAAGCATTTTTGGATGCCGAGTTGGCGCAAGCAATTGATAACCGAGCGCAAAGCCTAGACAGGTTGCAAGCTGTGTTGGCCAGACCTTCCAGTTGGGCTAACAAACAGCAGCACAATTTGTCTCAGTGTTCTTCTCGCTTAGGGCGGGCGGGGCAGCAAGTACTGAACCGCCAAGTCATGGTTTTAGAACCCCAAGCACTGAGGCTGACGCGAGCTGTGCATGATATGCCCGCCCAAATGGAACAGCGTTTGTCTCGAGCAGCTTTGTTGCTCGGCTCACTTGACCCCGCCTTGGTATTGCAAAGGGGCTACGCTTGGCTGGAGAACACGCAGGGCCAAGCCATTGCCTCTGTTCAAGAGGTGAAAGTTGGGGAAAAGCTTCATGCTCGAATGGCAGATGGCGTTGCCGATATGCAGGTCTTAGGTACCCACATAGATTGAATCAGACAAGACTACTTTGGTGCAAATACAGCTGACTTGAGTTTGTAGCCTTTGCCGATTTTCTTTTTTGCAAACCATCCTTGGTTCATCTCCAACACAAAGCGCACAGGTTTGTCTGAGCAGTGCGAGTCTGTGCTTCGCGGTTGCATATCAGCCGTATTGACGATCACGCCCTCATCATCTACAAACGCAGCTGTCAAAGGGAGCAAGGTGTTTTTCATCCAAAAACACTGTTTCTGAGGCTCATCAAAAATAAACAGCATTCCCTCATGCGTGGGCATCTCCTTGCGAAACATCAGGCCGATTTGCCTTTGCTGAGGGGTTTGGGCAATTTGGGCATCGATTTGAAACATTCCCGCCTGAATGACCATGCGCTGCAAATCGGTTTGGGGCTCTTGTGCCCAACCCAGCATCGGTGCAGCCAAGCCCACAAAGGCGAACACAGTGTGTTGAAACAAAGTCCTTAGGAAAGGCAGGCGGAAAACAGTAAGCTGGTTCATAGGATGCTTGGTTAGAATGATTTGAAATTTACCCACCGACCTGCGGCATACATCAGCCGCCTTGTTGTTCACTTTCTGGAGACATTCTCTTGTATCAGCATATCAAGGTGCCCGCCCAGGGCGAAAAAATTATCGTCAACAAAGACATGTCTTTGACAGTGCCCCTGCAACCCATCATTCCCTATATCGAGGGTGACGGTACCGGACTCGATATCACCCCTGTCATGCTCAAGGTGGTTGACGCCGCCGTTGCCAAGGCCTATGGCGGTAAGCGACAAATCCATTGGATGGAGGTTTATGCCGGTGAAAAATCCACCCAAATTTACGGCCCAGATGTGTGGTTGCCTGAAGAAACTTTGGCTGTCTTGAGGGAGTATGTGGTCTCAATCAAAGGCCCTCTCACCACACCCGTGGGTGGTGGTATTCGCTCACTCAATGTGGCTTTGCGCCAAGAACTCGATTTGTATGTGTGTTTACGCCCCGTGCAGTACTTCAAAGGCGTGCCATCCCCTTTGAAGGAACCAGAGAAGACCCATATGGTCATCTTCCGTGAAAACTCAGAGGACATATACGCCGGTATTGAATACGAAGCAGAGAGCGACAAGGCGAAAAAGCTCATTAAGTTTTTGATCGAAGAAATGGGTGTCACGAAAATTCGTTTCCCCAATACCTCGGGCATTGGTATCAAGCCTGTTTCGCGTGAAGGCACCGAGCGTTTGGTGCGTAAAGCCATTCAGTATGCAATCGATAACGACAAGCCTAATGTGACCATTGTCCACAAGGGCAACATCATGAAGTACACCGAAGGCGGTTTTCGTGACTGGGCTTATGGCTTGGCGCAAAAGGAGTTCGGCGCCCAACTCATCGATGGCGGTCCTTGGTGCAAATTCAACAACCCCAAAACCGGCAAAGAAATCATTGTCAAAGACAGCATTGCTGACGCGTTTTTGCAGCAAATTTTGCTGCGCCCTGCCGAATACAGCGTCATCGCCACCTTGAACCTGAACGGCGACTACATCTCTGACGCCTTGGCCGCGCAAGTAGGCGGTATTGGTATCGCACCTGGCGCCAATTTGTCAGATTCTGTGGCCTGCTTTGAAGCCACCCACGGCACGGCTCCCAAGTACGCTGGCAAAGACTATGTCAACCCTGGCTCGGAAATTCTGTCTGCAGAAATGATGCTGCGCCACATGGGCTGGTTTGAAGCTGCCGACCTCATCATTTCATCTATGGAAAAGTCCATTCTTAGCAAGAAAGTCACTTACGACTTTGCGCGTTTGATGGAAGGCGCAACCCAAGTGAGTTGTTCTGGCTTCGGTCAGGTGATGATTGAACACATGTAACCCCGAGGCTCCTGTTCAGTAGTTTTGACCTATCAGGTTGGCTCTGAATTGAGGGGTTCTAAGTCGGGAGGTTCGTGTTCCGTCCTGAGGCTCTGCTGCATGCTCGGGGCTTGCGGGTGCAGCAATGACCTTGATATTTTTTGCCATCCATCCGCGTGGTCCCTCAATGGGTTCGTACATGACACTGGCGCCCTGTTGCAGCGTTTTAAAGCCCACCATGTCTACTTGGCTGAAATGTGCAAACACGTCCTGTCCAATTTCTGCGGACTCTATAAAACCAAATCCCTTGTGGTTGTTAAACCATTTAACAATGCCAAAAGCCATGGCCGACCCCTTTGCAGATTAAAATTTTTAAATTGAATACTTAAAAATTAGAATACAGATTTATATTTTTGTAAAGTAATTTAAAATAATTATTTATACGTATTATCCGGACATTTTTCTAAATTTTTGAGTGCGCTAGACGGCATCGATAGAATGTAAGCATGTCAACCACACCATCAAAGCCTGTTTTGCCGCCCGTGCAAACAGGCGACTCTGATTCCGTCGTCCTAGAACGTCGCACGCAGCGCACACAGCCCCCACAGATGTACCAAGTGGTCATGCTCAACGACGACTTCACACCCATGGAGTTTGTTGTCAGGGTGCTGCAGGAGTTTTTCGGAAAAGACCGAGAAGCAGCCACCCAAATCATGCTCAAGATCCATTTGGACGGCAAAGGAATTTGTGGGGTTTACACCAAGGACGTTGCCGCCAGCAAAGTCGACCAAGTGCAAGACGCCGCCCACCAAGCCGGACACCCGCTGCAAGCTTTGCTTGAGCCCATTGAATAATGGCCCATCGTTTCCATATACAGTTGAACTTACACAAAGACCGCCACAAGGAATTTCCATGATTGCCCAAGAACTTGAAGTCAGCTTACACATGGCCTTTGTAGAGGCTAGGCAACAGCGGCACGAATTCATCACAGTCGAGCACCTGCTGTTGGCCTTGCTGGACAACCCCAGCGCCGCAGAAGTTCTGCGTGCTTGCTCTGCCAATATCGATGACTTGCGCAAATCGCTTTCAAACTTCATCAAAGACAACACGCCACAAGTGGCCGGCACCGATGAGGTGGACACCCAGCCCACTTTGGGTTTTCAGCGTGTAATTCAACGCGCCATCATGCACGTGCAATCCACCGGCAATGGTAAAAAAGAAGTCACGGGTGCCAATGTGTTGGTTGCCATCTTTGGCGAGAAAGACTCCCACGCGGTGTACTACCTCCACCAGCAAGGCGTAACGCGCTTGGATGTGGTCAATTTCATTGCCCACGGCATCAAAAAGAACGACCCCCAAGAACCCAGCAAAAGTGCAGAGTCCTCGCCGACTGAAAACGAGGAATCGACAGAGAAATCAGAAAAAGCTTCACCTTTGGAGCAATTTACCCAGAACTTGAACCAACTTGCCAAGGATGGAAAGATTGATCCCTTGATTGGGCGCGAGTATGAGGTCGAGCGGGTGATTCAAATTCTGTGTCGTCGTCGCAAAAACAACCCTTTGTTGGTTGGCGAGGCTGGCGTTGGAAAGACTGCGATTGCAGAAGGATTGGCTTGGCGCATCACGCAAAAAGAGGTTCCTGAAATTTTGGCCGACTCTCAGGTCTATTCTTTGGACATGGGCGCTTTGCTTGCCGGTACCAAGTACCGAGGTGACTTTGAGCAACGCCTTAAAGGCGTTTTGAAGTCGTTGAAGGACAAGCCCAATGCGGTGTTGTTCATCGATGAA
>CANNNH010000163.1 GCA_947505915.1 Comamonadaceae bacterium | reverse complement strand
TTTCACGCAACCATTTGAAGCACATGATTGAAGACGGTTGCGTCAGCTTGGACAATCAAGTGCTTACCAAAGTGGCGCATCTGGTCAAAGCGTTTGATGCCTGTCAGGTTCGCTTGCAGCCAACCGATATGTCGCAGGCCTTTGTGCCACAAGATTTACCCTTGGATGTGGTCTTTGAGGACGAGCACTTACGCGTTATTCATAAGCCTGTTGGCATGGTGGTACATCCTGCCCCTGGCAACTGGAGTGGCACCCTGCTCAATGGCTTGCTGTTTTTGGATGCTGGCCTCAAATTGATTCCCCGCGCAGGTATCGTGCACCGCTTGGACAAGGACACCAGTGGTTTGATGGTCACCGCCCGTACACGCCCCGCCATGGACGCTTTGGTGCAGATGATCGCCGCGCGGCAAGTCCACCGCGAGTACCTTGCCATTGCTCACCGCCCTTGGCGGGGTGCGCTGTTGCGCGAGGTAGACGCACCCATAGGACGTGATTCCCGCCAGCGCTTGCGCATGGCGGTGGTCGACTTGGCCAAACAGTCTGGCAAAACCGCACACACCAGTTTGCGGTGTTTGGAAAGTCAAGATTTGGGCTGTTTGGTGCATTGCACTTTGCACACCGGCCGCACCCACCAAATCCGAGTGCACATGGCATCCATTGGTCACCCCTTATTGGCTGATACCTTGTATGGTGGCAGCCATACCGCAAACCTTCAGCGTCAGGCTTTACATGCTTATAAATTAGGTTTCCTCCACCCTATGACCGGCGAGTCCATGCAATTTCACAGGCCCTTGCCAAGCGACATGCAGCAAGCCTTGTCTGAATGGGGTCTGTCCGAGGTGCTCAGTTAGAATAGTGGGTTAATTTTCCCTCGGAATACCTGCTATGAACACCTTGGATGCCAAGCGTGTCCTCGAAACCGCTCTGCTATGCGCCGCACAACCTTTGTCGGTGCGCGAGCTGCGCCAGCTGTTTAACGATGAGCTGGGCGCCGACACGCTCAAAACACTTTTGCAAGATATCCAAGACGATTGGACGCAGCGCGGTATTGAATTGGTACAAGTTGCCAGCGGTTGGCGTATGCAAAGTCGCCCTGAAATGCGCGACTTCCTTGACCGTTTGCACCCTGAAAAACCACCTAAATACTCGCGTGCCGCCATGGAAACCTTGGCCATCATTGCCTACCGCCAACCAGTGACCCGCGGCGACATGGAAGACATACGTGGGGTGACCATCAACTCCTTGGTCTTAAAGCAACTGGAGGACCGCGGCTGGGTTGAGGTCATTGGCCACCGCGAAACGGTGGGCAGGCCCATGCTCTATGCCACCACCAAACAGTTTCTAGACGATTTGGGGGTGGCTTCCCTCGACCAGTTGCCGCCTTTGGAGTCCCCAGGCGCAGTGAGCGAGTTTTTCAACACCTCATCCACCGAGGAAGTCGACCCCGCCCAAATGCCCATGCCTTTAGAGGACGTGGCCGAAACCTTGGCTGAGACACTGCAGCCCTCTTTGGAAGAATTACCACTGGATGCCTCTGATGAAAGTCCTGCGTGAGCGACGACACCCCTAAGTTACACAAAGTATTGGCCCAATCTGGGCTGGGTTCGCGCTTAGAGATGGAGCGACTGATCAGCGAAGGTCGTATCACGGTCAATGATGAGCTTGCCCATGTGGGCCAGCGCATACAGTTTGGCGATCGCATCAAGGTCAATGGTAGGTCCTTGCCAGTGCGTATTCAAGCCATGCCTGTTCGCGTTTTGGCTTACCACAAGCCGGTGGGTGAAATTGTCAGCCGCGATGACCCTCAAAACCGTCCTACGGTTTTTCGCAAACTGCCCCGTCTTTACCAAGGGAAATGGCAAGCCGTGGGTCGCCTAGACCTCAACACCGAGGGTTTGTTGTTGTTCACCAGTTCGGGTGAACTGGCCAACAAGCTGATGCACCCGCGCTTTGGCCTCGAGCGCGAGTATGCGGTTCGGGTTTTAGGCGCATTGAGCAATATTGAAAAAGAAAAGTTGCTGTCTGGCGTCAACCTTGAAGACGGTATGGCCCAGTTTGGCAGCCTAGAGGACGGCGGCGGCGAGGGCGCCAATTGTTGGTACCGCGTCACCATCCAAGAAGGGCGCAACCGTGAGGTGCGTCGCATGTTCGAGGCGGTCGGCCATGCAGTCAGTCGCTTGATTCGCATCCGCTACGGCAAGATGGTGCTGCCGCGTGGTTTAAAGCGTGGCGACTGGATGGAGCTAGACGCCGCCGATATTGATCAACTCACCCGAAGTGCGGGCGCATGGCATCTTGGCACGGCTAAAACGCTGCACCAAACCACGGTTGCAAAGCCCAGTTTGCCCAGACGTCCCATCGCCAAAACCGGCAAAGCAAGCCCTTCTCGCGAGTTGTTTATTGGTGCTGACAGCTTGGCCCGTCAGCGGCGCGACCAAAAAACCGCACTTGCTCGATCCAAGCCCAAACCCCGCAAGGCTAAAATCTGATGTATCCGGATCGGTCTCACCCATTTTTTGATAACTTTTGGAAACTTAACCATGGCAATTGAACGCACCCTCTCCATCATCAAACCCGACGCTGTGGCCAAAAACGTCATCGGCCAAATTTATTCGCGTTTTGAAGGCGCTGGCCTGAAAGTCATCGCCTCGCGCATGGCGCATCTCAGCCGTGGCGAAGCCGAAGCTTTTTACGGTGTTCACAAAGCGCGTCCTTTCTTCAAAGATTTGGTCGATTTCATGATTTCTGGCCCCGTCATGATTCAAGTGCTTGAAGGCGAGAACGCGATTTTGAAAAACCGCGACCTCATGGGCGCTACCGACCCCAAGAAGGCCGATAAAGGCACCATCCGTGCCGATTTTGCAGACAGCATCGACGCCAATGCGGTTCATGGCTCTGATGGCCCCGACACCGCCGCCCATGAAATTGCCTTCTTTTTCGCTGGCATGAATGTCTTTGGCCACTGATATGCGTTGCCCCTGCTAAGCCATGAAGACCAACCTCCTCGATGTCGATCTAGACGGTTTGGTCGCTTGGTGCTTGGCGCAGGGGGAAAAAAAATTCCGTGCCGTTCAGCTTTTCCGCTGGATCCACCAAAAAGGCGTGTCTGATTTTGCGCAAATGAGCGACTTGGCGCAAAGCCTGCGTACTAAGTTGCAAGTCAACGCTGAAATTGTCCCCCTCCCAGTTGTCAGTCGCCACGACTCAGCGGACGGCACCATCAAATGGATGTTCGATGTGGGGCAGGGTAACGCCATCGAAACGGTGTTCATCCCTGAGACCGACCGAGGTACCTTGTGCATTTCTTCCCAGGCTGGCTGTGCCGTGGGTTGCACGTTCTGCTCGACCGGCGCACAGGGTTTCAGCCGTAACCTCAGCACAGCAGAAATCATTGCACAGCTGTGGTTTGCAGAGCGCACTTTGCGCCATGAACGCGGCGTGGACGAGCGGGTCATATCCAATGTGGTGATGATGGGCATGGGTGAGCCCTTGCAAAATTACACAGCCTTGGTGCCTGCGCTAAAAACCATGCTGGATGACCACGGTTATGGGCTTTCGCGTCGCCGCGTGACGGTCTCTACCTCGGGTGTGGTGCCCATGATGGAGCGTCTCGGCCTTGACTGCCCTGTGGCTTTGGCAGTGTCTTTGCATGCGCCGTCGAACGCCTTGCGCGATGAGTTGGTGCCTCTCAATATAAAGTATCCATTGGCGGAGTTGCTGCAAGCCTGCCGCGACTATTTGGCGCATGCCCCGCGTGACTTCATTACCTTTGAATACTGCATGCTCGACGGTGTGAATGACACCGATGTCCATGCCAATGCTGTGGTCGAGTTGGTACGTTCGCGTAACGCAGAGCCCTTGCCTTGTAAGTTCAACCTGATTCCCTTCAACCCCTATCCCGCTTCGGGCTTGACGCGCTCTGCGCCCGATAGGGTCAAAGCCTTCGCAGCTATTCTGAGTGAGGCTGGCATCGTCACCACCATTCGCAAGACCCGTGGCGACGACATTGCGGCGGCCTGCGGCCAATTGGCGGGTGAAGTCCAAGACCGCACTGATGTGTCGGGTAGACGCGCCAAGACCATTCGAATTCATGCTTGATACGGCAAAATCAACCCATGACCTTTTCTGACCAAGCCATTCCCTTTTCCATCCCCGCTAGGCACAACAGCCTGCAGGCGCAAATCCGCTGGGGCGACCACTTGGTCACTGTGGGCGGTGATGCGCCCGTGCGGGTGCAGTCCATGACTAACACCGACACAGGTGACGCCATTGGTACCGCCATACAGGTGAAAGAACTGGCGCTGGCAGGCTCAGAGTTGGTTCGCATCACAGTGGACACACCCGAATCTGCCAAGGCCGTGCCCTATATACGAGAACAGCTCGACAAAATGGGCATACACGTGCCCCTGATTGGCGACTTCCACTACAACGGGCACAGGTTGTTGACAGAATTTCCAGACTGCGCCAAAGCTTTGTCCAAGTACCGCATCAACCCTGGCAATGTGGGCAAGGGTGACAAACACGACAAACAGTTTGCCCAAATGATCGAGGCCGCTGTCAAGTACGACAAAGCCGTGCGCATTGGCGTGAACTGGGGCAGCTTAGACCAAGAACTGCTGGCCAAACTCATGGATGACAACGCCTTGCGTTCCAACCCTTGGGATGCCAAACAAGTGATGTACCAAGCCTTGGTCACCTCGGCGCTGAAATCGGCTGAGTTAGCCGAGCGTTTAGGCCTGCCGCGTCAGCAAATCATCCTCAGTTGCAAGATGAGCGGAGTGCAAGACCTCGTGGCGGTCTACCGTGAGTTGGCCAAGCACAGCAACCATCCCTTGC
>CANNNH010000162.1 GCA_947505915.1 Comamonadaceae bacterium | reverse complement strand
CACTGGCTGGTACCACCAACAGGAATCGAACCTGTATCTAGCGCTTAGGAGGCACTCGTTCTATCCATTGAACTATGGCGGCGGTGTCGGGCCTGAATTGTATTCGTAGGGGCCGGCTTATTTGGTGAGCAGGCGCATCGCTTCTTCCAGGCCTTTGAGGGTCAGCGGGTACATGCGTTGGCTGACGAGTTGCTGCATCAGGCTGATGCTCTGGCGGTACTGCCAGACGCCTTGCGGCTCGGGGTTGATCCAGGCGAATTTCGGAAAGGCGTTGGTCAGCCGCTGCATCCATTCGGCGCCGGATTCTTCGTTGTTGTACTCCACGCTGCCGCCGGGCTGCAAAATTTCATAGGGGCTCATGGTGGCGTCGCCCACAAAAATCAGCTTGTAGTCTTTGTTGTACTTGCGGATGATGTCCCAGGTGGCAAATTTTTCGGCAAAGCGACGGCGGTTGTTCTTCCACATGAAGTCATACACGCAGTTGTGGAAGTAATAAAACTCCAGGTGCTTGAACTCTGTTTTGGTAGCGCTGAACAATTCTTCCACCCGCGCAATGTGCTCGTCCATGGTGCCGCCCACGTCCATCAGCAGCAGCACCTTCACATTGTTGTGGCGCTCGGGCACCATCTTGATGTCCAGCCAGCCGGCATTGGCTGCGGTGGATTTGATGGTGTCGTCCAGGTCCAGCTCGTCGGCGCTGCCCTGGCGGGCGAACTTGCGCAGCCGGCGCAGCGCCACCTTGATGTTGCGCGTACCCAGCTCTTGCGTGTCGTCATAGTCCTTGTAGGCGCGCTGGTCCCACACCTTCACAGCGCTCTTGTTGCGGTTTTTTTCCTGCCCGATGCGTATGCCTTGCGGGTTGTAACCGTTGGCGCCAAAGGGTGAAGTGCCGCCCGTGCCTATCCATTTGCTGCCGCCCTCGTGGCGTTCTTTTTGTTCTTCAAAACGCTTTTTCAGCGTCTCCATCAGCTCGTCCCAGCCCATCTTCTCGATCTTGGCCTTGTCTTCGGCGCTGAGTTCAAGCTCCAGGTTTTTGCGCAGCCACTCCAGCGGAATTTCCTGGCTGAAGTCGGCCACCATCTCAACGCCCTTGAAGTAAGACGCAAAAGCGCGGTCAAACTTGTCGTAGTGCTTTTCGTCTTTCACCAGCACCGTGCGGCTGAGGTAGTAAAAGTCATCGATCTTGTAGGCACCTTCGTCTTCGCCATGCCCGTCGCCGCCGCTGTTCGGGCCCACCACGCCGGCTTTCAGCGCTTCAAGCAGCACCAGGTATTCCTTGACCGAAACCGGCAGCTTGGCCGAGCGCAGCGTGTAGAAAAAATCGATCAACATGGCCGCCTCCTTAACGCGCCAGCAGGCTCAGCAACTGCGCTTTGGCCTCGGGCCACTCGCCGGCCGTCATGCTGTACATCATGGTGTCGCGAACCGTGCCGTCGCGGCGCAGCGCGTGGCCGCGGATCACGCCGTCCAGCCTTGCGCCCAGGCGCTCGATGGCGCGCTGCGAAGCAAAGTTGAAGTTGTCTGTGCGCCAACCCACCACCTTGGCGCCCAGGCTTTCAAAAGCGTGCGTCAGCATCATCAGCTTGCAGCTGGTGTTGACGTGCGTGCGCTGCACGCTGGCGGCGTACCAGGTAAAACCGATCTCCAGCCTTTTGACTGCCGGCATGATATCGTGGTAACTGGTGCAGCCCAGCACTTTGCCGCTGGCGCTGTCGGTCACCGCCAAGGCCAGGCGATGTCCTTCGCGCCAGGCTTGCAGCGCGGTGTCGATGTACTGGCGGGTGTTCTCAGGTTCGGGCACCGATGTCACCCGCAGTCGCCACAGTTCGCCATCACTGGCCGCTGCGATCAGCCCGGCCTCGTCATCCAGCGTCAGCGGGCGCAGCGTGATGCCGCGGTCCGTCAGCGTGATGGCTTGTACCCAGGGCATCGGCATGCTCACTGATCCGGGTCGTTGGTGTGGCGCGACTGCCGCCAGTGCCGCACGCCTTGCAACCCCAGGCCGCCACCCAGACCAACCAGCACAATGCCGCCAATGACGCTGTTGCTGTAGCCGTTGGCAAAAATGTCCAGCCCGAACAGCTGCCCCAAGCCGAAACCCAGCAAAGAGCCACCCAGAAAACCCACGGCGTCGGTCAGACCTTCAAACCACAAGGAGTTGTTCATGTGTTGCCTTTGTCAGCGGTTCTGGCGTTGCATGAACACCAGTTTTTCAAACAGGGTGACGTCTTGCTCGTTCTTGAGCAGCGCGCCCACCAGCGGCGGCACGCTCACTTTGTTGTCTTTGCTTTGCAGCACGTCGAGCGAAATGTCTTCCGCCACCAGCAGCTTGAGCCAGTCCAGCAGTTCGCTGGTGGATGGTTTTTTCTTCAGGCCCGGCAGGTTGCGCACTTCATAAAAGGTTTTCATGGCGGCGGCCAGCAGCTCTTTTTTGAGGCCGGGGAAATGCACGTCCACAATTTTTTTCATCGTGTCGGCATCAGGGAACTTGATGTAGTGAAAAAAGCAGCGGCGCAAAAACGCGTCCGGCAGTTCTTTTTCGTTGTTAGAGGTGATGAACACCAGCGGCCGGTGTTTGGCTTTGACCAGCTCCCGCGTCTCGTAGCAATAAAACTCCATGCGGTCGATCTCGCGCAGCAGATCGTTCGGAAACTCGATGTCGGCCTTGTCAATCTCGTCAATCAGCAGCGCCACCGGCGCATCGGCGGTGAAGGCCTGCCACAGCACGCCCTTGAGGATGTAGTTGTGAATGTCTTTGACTTTTTCCTCGCCCAGCTGCGAGTCGCGCAGGCGCGAGACGGCGTCATATTCATACAGACCCTGCTGCGCCTTGGTGGTTGATTTGATGTGCCACTGCAGCAGGGGCAGATTCAGCGCCTGCGCCACCTCTTCGGCCAGCATGGTCTTGCCGGTGCCGGGTTCGCCCTTGACCAGCAGTGGTTTTTGAAGCATGACCGATGCGTTGACGGCCAGCATCAGGTCCTCGGTGGCGACGTAGTTCTGAGATCCTTGAAATTTCATATTTGTCAGGCCTTGATGCGGCATCAATGTGCTTGAGCTTGTCAGTTGGCTGTCAGCGTCCTGCGCACCCACACACAGATATAATCCGCAGTGTTTTTAAGTTGAATCTCACCGGATTGTGCGCGCAAAATGACCAAGTTGTTCACCACTGTTTTCGCTGTCTTTGTCTCTTTAGTGACTGTGACAGCCCAGGCCCAAGAGCTCAAAGGCGATGCCAAAGCCGGCCAGGCCATCAACGCCATGTGCATTGGCTGCCACGGCATCAAAGGCTACCAGGCCAGCTTTCCTGAAGTCTACAAAGTCCCCATGATTTCCGGCCAAAACGCCAAATACATCGTGTCGGCGCTCAACGCCTACAAAAAAGGCGAACGCAAACACCCCACCATGCGCGGCATTTCAGAGACTTTGACCGAGCAGAACATGGCTGACTTGGGTGCTTACTACAGTGGCCACGGTGTGGTTGAAGGCCAGTCGGCCCCCAAAGAAGTCAAAGCCCCCAGCGCCCAAGTGGCAGCCCTTTTAGGCAAAGCCAATTGCTCGTCATGCCACGGCGCCAACTTCAGCACCCCGATTGATCCTTCGTACCCCAAAATCGGCGGTCAGCACGCGGACTACCTGTATGTGGCCCTGAAGTCCTACAAAAATGACGCCAACGCCATCGTTGGCCGCGGCAACGCCATCATGGCAGGCATGGCCAAGCAGTACAGCAACGCCGAGCTCAAGCAAATAGCCAACTACCTGGCGAGCGTGCCGGGCGAGGTGAAAATCGAGCCGCAAAGCCGCTGGCGCTAAACCAAAGGCCTCGGCCTTTATGAAAAACCGCCTCAAGGCGGTTTTTTTATGGCCAGTCGGCGTGGGCTCAGTCCCGCGTGGCTTGCCGCTGCACGCAGTCAATGTAGGCCGCGCCATCGGGCGGGCGGCTGGCGCGCTGGCTTTCCCAGACCATCTGGCCCAGGCAGTCCATGGTTTCGTGGTGGGCAGCGTGCAATGAGTTGCGCTTGGCCGTCAGCAACTCGACCGCCTGCCGTATGCCGCGGGGCTGGTCAATCGAGCATTGCTCGCTGATCGTCAGGTGCATGGACAGGTGCAAAAACGGGTTGGTTTGGCCGTCTTTCACATCGTACATTTTGTCCACCGCCGCCTCGGCATCGGCAAAATCAGCGTGGTACTCGGGGTGCTCGTCAATCCACTGGCTGACGATGGTCTCCATCGCGTCGAGTGGCGTGCCGGCCAGGCTTTTGGCATACACCGCGCAAAAGAACTGGCGCACATTGGCTTGGGAAGGCGTGAACATGGGCGAAAGCGTAGCACGCGACGCCTGTCTACACTGGCCCGCATGAGCCCCCGTGCCCCCGCCAGCCATGTCTGCTTTTTCAAGAGCGGCCAGGCCCTGCGCAGCCGCAGCGTGAGTGCGCACGTGCTCACCGCCACGCTCGACGTGCCGGCGCCCCCCGCCAAAGTCACGGCCGACTGGCAGCGTGAGGTGACGCTGCACTTGGCCCTGGTGCCCGGCGACGTCGAAGCCTTGCCGCTGGCCCGCACCCAAGCGCGCTGGTCTGAACTGCGCCACTGCGTGCAAGCCATTTCGGACTGGACGCACACGCTGGGCCTGCCGCCGCTAGCTGACTGCGAGCTGGCCCTGATGGCCTGCCGCGGCGCCAGGTACCACCACGACGGCGCGCAGTACGGCGGCGCAGCCTTTGCCAACCTGTTTTTGAGCGAAGACCGGGGGCTGGACTTGCATTTCCCCTTCACCGGCCAGCGCATCCCTTTGACCAGAGGCACCGCCGTGCTGTTTGACACAGGCCAGCCGCACGCTGTCATT
>CANNNH010000161.1 GCA_947505915.1 Comamonadaceae bacterium | reverse complement strand
GACGCCGGCGTTGCAGTGGGGGTTTTCAGGGCTGACGCGGGGCCGATCAGCCATTAAACTGTCCACTTGGGTTGACATCTTTACAGGCTGTCTTGGCCGGTGTTGACCCCCACTGATTGCCCCAGCGGCACAACCACCATGGCCCTGCCTTTTCCTTTTTCAGCCATCGTCGGTCAAGAAGAGATGACCTTGGCGATCCAAATCGTCGCTGTCGACCCGAGTGTGGGTGGTGTCCTGGCCCTGGGTGACCGCGGCACCGGCAAGTCCACCGCTGTGCGTGCCCTGGCCGATTTGCTGCCCCCCATCCAAGTGGTTGAAGGCTGCGCTTACGGCTGCGACCCCAAAGACAAAAACGCCCGCTGCGAAGCATGCGCCAGCCTCAAAGCCGGCAAAAAAATCAAAGCCATCACACGCCCCGTGCCGGTGGTCGACCTGCCCCTGGGTGCGACCGAAGACCGGGTGGTCGGCGCGCTCGATTTGGAGAAAGCCCTGTCCCAAGGCATCAAATCATTCGCACCAGGCCTGCTGGCCCAGGCCCACCGCGGCTTTTTGTACATCGACGAGGTCAACCTGCTCGAAGACCACTTGGTCGATTTGCTCATCGACGTGGCCGCGTCCGGCGAAAACCTGGTCGAGCGCGAAGGCCTGAGCGTGCGCCACCCCGCGCGCTTTGTGTTGGTCGGCAGTGGCAACCCCGAAGAAGGCGAGTTGCGCCCCCAGTTGCTGGACCGCTTTGGTCTGTCGGTGGAAGTGCGCACCCCGCAAGACCTGGACCTGCGGGTGCTGGTGGTCAAACGGCGCGACGCCTTTGAGCGCGACCCCCACGGCTTTCGCGAGCAGTGGGAACCGGCCAATGCGGCGCTGCGCGAGCGCATCTTGCGCGCCCGCGAACTGCTGGTGCGCAGCAAAGTCAGCGACGCCATGCTGCGCTTGTGCGCCCAACTGTGCCAACAACTGGGCACCGACGGCCTGCGCGCCGAATTGACCCTGCTGCGCGCCACCCGCGCGTATGCGGCCTTGAACAAGCAAACCACGGTCAAGCCCGAGCACTTGCGCGCCGTGGCCCCCTTGGCCCTGCGCCATCGCCTGCGCCGCAACCCCTTGGACGACACCGGCTCGGGCGCGCGGGTGCAAAAAGCCCTGACCGAGGTGCTCGGGGCATGACCTCGGGGGAGGCGGCGCCCGAGGCCCCGCCCGGGGCGAAGCGCTGGCGCGACGCACTCAAAGCCCTGTGGGCTTTTGCCCTGGACCCAGTGTTGCTGGGCGGCGTTTGGTTGCGCGCCCCGCACGGGCCTGTGCGCGAACGTTGGTTGGCCGAAATGGCCGCGCTGGGTGGGCCCGGTGTGCGCATCCCCACCCATGTGGACGACGAAAGGCTGATGGGCGGGTTGGACCTGTCGGCCAGCCTGCGCAGTGGCAGCACCGT
This sequence comes from Comamonadaceae bacterium, assembly GCA_947505915.1. The sequence goes on along the minus strand of CANNNH010000161.1, from coordinate 3,421 downwards.
GGCCCAATCGGGCTTGCTCAGCCGCGCCCATGGGCACTGGGTGGTGCTGCCCATGGCCGAGCGCATGCGTGCCGAAACACTGGCGCGCCTGGTGCAAGCGCAAGACCGCGGCGAGGTGCACGCCTTGCACGTGGGCAACCAAGCCGCTCAATCCTGCGCCTTTGGCGTGGTGGCGCTGGATGAATCACTCGCCGACGAGCCCCCCTTGGCCAGCGCCCTGTGCGATCGCTTATCCCTGTGGCTGGACCTTAGCGATCTGGCCTGGGTCGACGTGGGCCATAGCGCCGTGGGCGCTTCGCCTTGGGCCGACAACCATGACCACAACAACACAACTGCTTCTGCTTCTGCGACTACCTCTGTGGCCTCCAAGCGGCAAGCCCACATCGCAACGCCCCACAGCTCGCGCCCGCTGGGCTTGTCCGATGCCCCACCGATACCCCTCGCCCTGCTGTCGGCCCGAGAGCGCTTGACACACATCCACTTGAACGATGACCAAACCCAAGCCCTGTGCCACACCGCGCTGGCATTGGGGGTGGGCTCTTTGCGCGCCTCGCTGGCGGCTTGCCGACTGGCCTGCGCCTCGGCCGCTTGGCACGGGCACACCGAGGTCAGCGACGAAGACGTGGCCTGGGCCGCGCGCATGGTCTTGGCCCCACGCGCCACCCAATTGCCGGCGTCACCGCCCGAGGATGCGGCGGAGCCCGAACCGCCTTCCCCCAGCGAAGCCGAGGCCCCGCCCGACGATCAATCGCCACCCCCCGAACCGCCACCGCCCGAGGACCACAGCGACGACGCCCCCGAGGACACGCCCGCCCCACCCAGTGCCCAAGAGATGCAAGAGTTGGTGTTGGCCGCGGCCTTGGCCAGCATCCCGCCCAACCTGCTCGATCGCATGGTGTTGGGCGCCAGCGCGCCCAAAGGCGCACGCAGCGCGGGCGGCAGCGGGGCGGCGCAACGCTCGCGCCAACGTGGCAGGCCACTGGCGCCGCGCCCGGGTTCCCCCGGCCATGGTGCGCGCTTGCATGTGTTGGCCACTTTGCGGGCGGCCGCACCACGCCAAAAACTGCGCCCGCCCCCGCCCAGCGGTGGGCGCATTGCGGTGCGCAGCGAAGACTTTCACATCCACCGCTTTCAACAAAAGCAATCCAGCTGCCTGATTTTTGCGGTCGATGCCTCGGGCTCGGCGGCTTTGGCGCGCTTGGCCGAAGCCAAAGGCGCGGTCGAGTTGATGCTGCAGCAGTCCTACGCCCGGCGCGACCAGGTCTGCGTGATCGCCTTCAGAGGCACCAAAGCCGAAGTGCTGCTGCCCCCCACCCGCTCGCTGGTGCGCGCCAAGCGCGCCTTGGGTGGCTTGCCCGGTGGCGGGGGTACGCCCTTGGCCACCGCCTTGAAGCTGTGCCAAGAACAAGCCCAAGCCCAGATGCGCTTGGGTGTCACGCCCTTGTTGGTGGTGCTGTGTGATGGGCGCGCCAATGTCAATTTGCAAGGCCTGGGCGGTCGTGAATCGGCCATGACCGACGCCCTGGCCTGGGCCCAAGCCTGGCGCAGCTTGGCCTGCGCGTCGGTGTGGCTGGACACCTCCACCCAACCCGACGCCAAAGCCCAGCAATTGGCCCAGGCCATGGGCGCACGCTACCTGCCCATGCCACATGCCCAGGCCCACCGGATGGCCGCTGTCATGCAATCCTTGGTGGCCCCGGCCCAGGCCTGAACGGCCCACCGCCATGCTCGAGCGCTTGCACCCCCCATTGGATTGGCAGGCCCTGCACGCCCAGTGGCCCCACAGTGCCCACAGCCGCTTTATCCAGGCCGCTGGCCTGCGCTGGCATGTGCAAGTGATGGGCCAAGGCCCAGCGCTGCTGATGCTGCACGGCACCGGGGCATCGACCCACACTTGGCACGCCCTGGCCCCCTTTCTGATGCCGCACCACACCTTGATTTGCCCCGACCTGCCCGGCCACGCCTTCACCGAACAAGCGTCGGGGCCCGGCATGTCGCTGCCGGGCATGGCCTCTGGCGTGACCGCCTTGATACAAGCCTTGGGCTTGCCCTTGCACGGCCTGGTGGGCCATTCGGCCGGTGCCGCCGTGGCCGCCCAAATGCTGCTGCAAGAGCGCCTGCCCCTGACCCAAGCGCGCCCGGTGCTGGTGGGCCTGAACCCGGCCTGGTTGCCCTTGCCCGGCTGGGCCGGGGTGTTGTTTTCGCCCAGCGCCAAATTGATGGCGCTCAACCCCTTGTCGGGCTGGTTGATGGCCCAGCAAGGCGGGCGCGACGGGGTGTTGCAGCGCTTGCTCGACAGCACCGGTTCACGCCTGAGCCCCGAGGCGGCTGCCCACTATGGGGTGTTGTTGCGCAACGCCCGCCATGTGCGCGGGGTGCTGGCCATGATGGCCGCTTGGAACCTGAACCCCCTGGCCCAGCGGCTGCACGCCCTGCCCGCCCAAGTGCACATGCACATCGGCCAGGCTGACCAAACCATCCCCCCTGCCCTGGCCCAAGAGGCCTTGCAGCGCATCCCTGGCAGCACCAGCGCCCAGGCTGCGGGCTTGGGCCACTTGGCCCATGAAGAAAACCCGGCCGAAGTGGCGCACCACCTGCTGCGCTGGATGGCCGCAAAACCGCCAGCCAACGCCCCATAAAAAAAGGCCCCTGAGGGGCCTTTGAAAGCTGTCGACGGTGATGGTCGGGGGCCGGGGGCCCCCCACTTATCAGCGCATCAAGCCTTTTTGGCGTAGGCGCTGCACCAACCCGGGCCAGCCACTTGCTTGCCAGCAAACAAGGGGCAACCGCCAGCGGCATCGGTGGCCTTGCCCTGGTAGAGCGAACAGTTTTTACAAACTTGACCCGCTGCATATTTGGGGAACTTCTTGACGTCGACCTTGGTGGCGTCGGCTTTGTAGCCCAAAGCGGTGGCTTGCGCGTCGCTTTCGGCCAGCATGGGGCCAGCGGCCATGGCTTGGGTGGCGGCCAAGGCACCGGTGCCCAGGCTGAGTTGAACAATGAATTCGCGGCGGTTGGTCATGGTTTTCTCCAGAGTTGTGAAACTTGATAACGCTTGGGGCCACCCATCGGGTTGACAAGAGACCTCTAGCGCCAATGAAAGATATTGTCGCTCAAGCGCCTAGGGGTTTGCCCGTGTCGGGTTTAGCGCGGGCTCCGGCCGGGGGTTTTAGCGGGGGGCGGCGCTTGGTGCGGGCGGGGTATCGGGGGTGCCGGGCATGGCTGGAGCGGGCACCGTGGGGCTTGGCGCGGACGGGCTGTCAACAGAGTTTTGGGCGCTTGAGGCGCTTGGGGCGCTGTGGGGCTGCCAGGCATAGGCTTGCGGGTTCAGGCGCCAGGTGTCCCAATTGAGCACGCCGGCGGCACTGACCCAGACCAAGTAAGGCAGCAGCAGCCAGGCCGAGGCCCGGGCATGGCCGCG